>CAITYE010000121.1 GCA_903896535.1 uncultured Paracraurococcus sp. | reverse complement strand
TGCGCCGCGCTGGCCGGCCGCGCCAATGCCCTATCGTCGCTGCGCTGGCTTCAAGGCGGCGCGCGGAACCCAGCGGCGAGGAAGGGGATCAGCCGGGCCAGGGCGCCCTCAGGATCACTTGCATCGATCGCGCCCTCGCTGATCGATTGGATGCGGCCATTATCGACCTGGCAGAAGATCATGGACCCCATCATGAAATGGAAGCGCCAGGTGACGAGGTCGGGCGGCAGCGCCGGCAGCGCCGCCTTGATGGCTTCGAGAAAGCGACGGGAGCTTTCGTCGAAGGTCCGCGCCAGCAGCCGCCGATAGACCTCCTCGCTTTCCACCGCGAGGCGGGCGCGGAGGCGAATGAAGGCCACGCCATCCATCCCGGCTTCCCGGCCATAGGAGAGGGAGGGCGAGACATAGGCGGAGATGAGCTGTTCCAGCATCGGCGGACGCCCCGGCCCCTCCGCGCATTCGGCCAGGCCCTTCAGCCGCTCCTCGACCAGCCGCTGTGCGCTGCGCGCCAGCACAGCTTCGACCAGCCCCTCCTTGGAGCCGAAGTGATAATTTATCGCGGCGAGATTGACCTCGGCCGCGGCGGTAATGTCCCGGACGCCCGTGCCGGCAACACCACGCGCCGCGAACAACCGGGCAGCAGCGGCAAGGATGCGCGCCGCGGACTGATTACTAACGCTATTTGGAATGCGAGCGATTCCTTACGTTAAATATTACTCTTGAGTGCAAAAGTCCAATGACGGTGCCCTTCCACAGCCTTGACAGTCAAGCGTCCGACCCAAACGATCACCCTTGAAAATATCAGGCGCCCCGCCCGCCTTGTGCGGCGACGAAGGCAGCCCGTCAGGGGGGACCTATCATGACGCAGGCAAGGCGCCGTTCGCTATTGGCTTGGCCGGGCCTGGCGCTGGCGGTGCCGGCGCTGGCCCAGCCCGCCGATACTTTCCCGAACAAGCCGCTCCGGATGATCGTGCCCTTCGCGCCGGGCGGGCCGATGGATATTTTCGGCCGGCCCATCGCCGAGCGACTCGGGCGCCGGCTGGGGCAGCCGGTGATCATCGACAACCGCCCCGGCGCCAATGGCATCGTCGGCACGCAGCAGGTCGCGACCGCGCCGCCCGACGGCTATACGTTGATGTTCACGACCGGCAGCTTCATCGGGAACATCTTCTTCTCCCCGAACCCCCTGCCCTACGACCCCATGAAGGACATCGCCCCGGTCACGCTGGTCGGCGGCGGCACGGGGATGCTGCTGATCGGCCGGGCCAACCTGGCGGCACAGAACATGCGGGAACTGGTGGCGCTGGCCCGCAGCAAGCCCGATGCGCTGTCCATTGCGATGTCCGGCATCGGCAATATCACCCATCTCGGCGCCGAGCAGTTCCAGGAGTTCACCGGCGCCAAGCTGTTGCAGGTGACGGTGCATGGCACCATGCCCTCGATCACCGAAATGCTCTCGGGCAACCTCGACCTGAATTTCTCCACCGTGCCGCCGGCCTATCCCTTCGTGCGCGACGGCAAGCTGCGGGCCTTCGGCTATACCGGGCTCCGCCGGCCACGCGTGCTGCCCGAAGTGCCGACGATGAAGGAGCTTGGCTTCCCCGATTGGGAGCTGATCGGGATGATGGGCCTCTGGACCACCGGCGGCACGCCGCCCGATCGCATCCGCCGCATTCAGGAAGCGGTGCGCGAGGTCGTGCAAAGCCCCGACCTTGCCAAGTTGTTCCATGACGGCGAGTTCGAGCCTTCCGGCATGCCGCCCGAGGACTTTGCCCGCTACCTGGAGCAGGAATACGCCATGCAGCAGGCGATCGCGAAGCGGATCGGCATGCAGCGCCGCTGAACGCACAAGGACGCCCACAAGAGGCGCCAACAGGGGAGGCAACCATGAGCAATGCGATCGGGGCGGAGGCGGACTCTCCGCCGGGCTTGTTCGGCATGACGCGCTATCAGTGGCGAATCTTTCTTGTCACCTGGCTGGGCTGGGCCCTGGATTCGGCCGATTTCGGCCTCTTTGCCCTGGTGCTGCGGTCCGCGCTGACCGAGTTGCTCGGCGGCACGCCGAGCCCGGCCGATATCGGCCGCGTCGGCGGGTTGCTGGCGATGGTCGGACTGCTGGGATGGGCACTCGGCGGCTTCGCCTTCGGCATGGTGGCCGACCGCATCGGCCGGGTGCGCACCTTGATGTTCAGCATCATCCTGTTCAGCGCCTGCACGGCGCTGCAGGGCATCGCCCAAACCCCCTTCCAGCTTGGCGTCTTCCGCTTCCTCGCCGGGCTCGGGACCGGGGCGGAAGCGGTGGTTGGCATCGCCCTGGTGGCGGAAGCCTTCGCCCAGACCCATCGTGCCAAAATCCTCGGCATCATGATGACCGGCGGCGCCTTCGGCGCGCTGATCGGCGGGCAGATCTACGCCCTGGTCGGCCCCTATGGCTGGCGCTACGTCTTCTTTTGCGGGATCATCCCTGCGCTGCTGCTGCTGCTGCTCCGCCGCGGCGCGCATGAGCCGGAGCATTTCCGCAATGTCCAGCAGCGACGGGAGGAACTGCGCAACGGCGCCGCGCTGACCGAGGAAGATTTGGCGTTGACCGAGTTGCCGGTGAAGCAGCTCTTCACCCCGGCGCTGCGGCATTCCACCTTCATCGGCCTGATGTTCTGCATCGGCACGCTGCTGTCGATCTGGACCAGCCAGATCTGGCTGCCCACCATCCAGTCCATGATGCTGCAGAAGCAGGGTGTGACCGGGGTCGATGCGGTGCGGCAAGTGGGCCACGGCATGATGCTTTGGGGCATCGGCGGCATCCTCGGCTATGCAAGCTTCGGCTTCCTGGCCGACTGGATCGGCCGGCGGGCGACCATCGTGTTCTACAACCTGGGTGCCATCGCCGCGGGCCTCTACCTCTATCTGGGGCTGGAGAGTTATGCCGGCTATCCGCTGGCGCTGGTGGTGTTCGGCTATTTCGTCTTCGGCGTCTTTTCGGGCCATGCCGTCTATCTGCCCGAGCTTTTCCCGACCCACGCCCGGGCGACCGCCATCGCCTTCTGCAACGGCTCGGGCCGCATCATCACGAGCTTCGGACCGCTGGTCGCCGGCCTGCTCGTCGTGCCCTTCGGCGGCAATTTCAATATTGCCGCGGCGGTCATGACATGCTTCGCCGTGATCAGCATCATTGCCATGGCGATGGCACGAGAGACCCGCGGGACGGAGCTTCCCAAGTAACCGCTGACGCAAGGGCAGGACTGGCATGGGCAACGAGGCGAGTACGGAGCGGGTTACGCTGCATGGCGTCGAACTCGAGGTCAGGCGGGTGGGCAGCGGCTCCACCCTGCTTTTCCTGCATGGGTTCCAACCGGTCGAGCCAGAGGCCAGTTTCCTCTCGCTGCTCGGCCGCCGTGCCGCAGTGGTGGCGCCAAGCCATCCGGGCTTCGGCGCCAGCACCAGGCCGAAGGATTTCGAAAGCGTCTATGACCTGCTGAACCTCTACAGCGCCTTCATCGAGACGCTGCCGGGCAAGGTCACGCTCGTCGGCGCCTCCTTCGGCGGCTGGCTGGCCGCTGAACTCGCCGTGCGTTCCTGCGCGCGGATTGAACGGCTGGTGCTGGTCGATGCGCTTGGCATCAAGGTGGGCCCGCGCGACGTGCCGGACATCCTCGACATCTTCAACACCCATCCGGCGAAGGTAAAGGCGGCCACCTGGGCCGACCCGAACAAGGCCCCTGACCTGGATGCGATGACGGATGCCCAATTGGTCAGCCGCCATCGCAACTGGGAGAGCCTCAGCCTCTATGGCTGGCATCCCTATCTGCACAATCCGCGGCTGTCCTATTGGCTCGATCGGATCAGCGTGCCGACCCTGGTGCTCTGGGGCGCGCAGGACGGCATCGTGAAGCCCGCCTATGGGGAGGCCTATGCCAAGCGCATTCCGGGCGCGCGCTTCGCCCAGATTGCCGGCGCCGGCCACCATCCGGAACTTGAGCAGCCCGACCATTTCGCCGACCATGTGCTCGGCTTCCTGGCCTGACCGGCCGGCTTTTCTTGCAGGAGACAACGAATGGACGCCTGGTGGCAGTGTGAAATCCCCTACCCCGATGTTGCGAAAAACATCACCGATGCGGCGGATTCCGTTCGCGCCAGCCTGCCGAACAGCTACTGCGACCCGGCCACCGCGGCGCGACACTTCGATGAGGTGATGGACGAGTTCGCCTATTGCGACGAGGTCGGGATGAACGTGGTGTGCATCGAACACCACGCCGGCATCAACTCCATGATCGGGTCCAACCCGATGATCACCGGCGCGCTGGCGCGCCAGACCAAGAAGGTGCGCGTACTTTCGCTGGGCACGCTGGTCTCGCTTCGCCCCGATCCCGTGCGCGTGGCCGAGGAATACGCCACCGCCGATACCATGCTGCGCGGCCGCTTCGACATCGGCTTCGTGAAGTCAGGCGGCACCGAGATGGCTTCGGCCAATATGCAGCCAGTGAATAACGAGGAGCGCTTCTGGGAGGCGATCGACCTCGTACAGAAGGCGCTGACCAGCCATGACGGCCCGGTCAGCTGGGAAGGCAAGCATTTCCACCACCGTCACATCAACATCTGGCCCGGCCCCTACCAGCGGCCAATGCCGCCGATGTGGGCCGCGACCGGCGATCCCCGCAGCGCCGCCGAGGTGGGCCGCCGCGGCTTCCGCCATGTGCTGGTGCTGCGCGGACCGGAAGGTACGAAATCCGCCTATGAAGCGCACCGCAACGCGCGGCGGGAGGCTGGGCTGCCGAAGGTGACGACTGATAACTTCGCCTATGCCGCCATGGTCTATGTCGGCGACACGCATGACGAAGGGGTCGAGGTCGGCAGCCAGTTGCTGTGGTTCCTCAACACCAGCCTGAAATCGGCACCGCAATACAACAAGTTCCTGCCCGGCGCGGCGCCGCCGCAGGCTGCCCCCGGCCTTTATCGTACCAAGCCAAAGGTTGATGCCGGCATCGGCTTCAAGGATGCCGAGAAAGGCGTGACCACGGCCAGCCAGAACTCGCAGAAGTTGATGGCGCTGACCGCCAAGGAGGCGATGGACCAGGGCATCCTGTTCGCCGGCTCCCCCGATACCGTGCACAAGCAGATCACCGAATTCTACGACAAGGTCGGCGGCTTCGGGCATCTGGTGCTGATCGGGCGTTCCGGCCACATGACCCATGCGGAGTCGATGAAGGGCATCAAGCTGTTCGGCGAGGAAGTACTGCCGCGACTGCGGGAGATCGCCCCGATCGAGGTCGGCTGATGGCAGCGACGCCGATGGATGCGGAGGCGGTCGCACTCGCGGCCATGCTCCGCGCCCGTGGGCTGATCGCGCAAAGTCCGATGACGGCGCCGATCGCCGACGCACGGGCCTCGCTCGATCGGATCGCCGCCTTCATCGGCGAGGGTTCGACACCGATCCCGGGCGAGCGCGACCTACGGGCGGGCGGCGTCCCCGCCCGCTTCTACCCGGCGGCGGCAGGCGCGCCGGTGCTGGTCTATGCGCATGGCGGCAGCTTCACCGTCGGCTCGCTTGATGCCTGGGATGCGCTGATGCGGGAGATGGTGCGCCTCTCCGGCCTTGCCATGCTGCACGTGGACTACCGCATGTTCCCCGAACACCGCTTCCCCGCGGCGCCCGAGGACATGCTGACCGCCGCCGCCTGGGTGCGCGACCAGGGCTGGCGCTATGCGCTGGGCGGCGACAGCGCCGGGGCCAACCTCGCGCTTGGCGCTGCGCAGGCGCTGCGCGATGCCGGCGGCACGCAGCCTGGCTTCCTGCTGCTGCATTACGGCGCCTATGACACGGAGTACGAGAGCCCCTCCTGGCAGCGCCATGGTGGGGGCGAGAGCGGTCTCTCGCGGGCCTCGGCCGCCTGGCTTTGGGAGAATTACCTGCGCGGGCCGGCGGATCGACGCGATCCGCGCGCGGCACCGCTCCTCGGTAGCCTGCACGGACTGCCGCCGGTCTTCCTCAGCATTGGTACGCATGACCCGCTATTCGACCAACAAGCGGCGTTGCACGCGGCCTTGCAGGCGGCCGGCGTGCCCGTGGACATGGTGGTGGCGGACGGGTTGCCGCACGGCTTCATCCGCCAGGGCCGTTTCGTCCGCAAGGCCCGGGACGTCGTCGAGGCCAGCGCCCAAGCCCTGGCCGCGGCGATGCGAGGCTGAGTCGGGCTAGTCCGGCACCCCTTCGATAATCACCGCGCTGCCGTCCATGTTACGCAGCCGGAGTGGCAGGATCGCCTGATAGGCAGGCGAGTCGTACCAAGCGCGCGCCTTGGCGACGGAGGGGAACTCCAACATCACGAAGCGCCGCTTTGCCGTCTCGGCAATCGGGTTGCCTTCCACCTGCTGCCAGGCGCCGCCCCGGGATAGGAAGCGCCCGTCGAAGGGGGTGAGCGTCGCCATGACCTGATCCCGGTAGCGCAGCACTTCCTCATTCGGCGCCCCGGCCAACATGTCGGCGATGAAGTAGCCCTTGGCCACGCCTCAGACCCTCCCTGCCTCGCTGGCCCGCAGGAAGTCGATGAAGATCGCCGCCAGCGTCGGGTCCTTCGCATCCCAGGCGGCAAAGTCGACATCGACCTCGACATCATGGGAAAAAATCTCCGCATAGCGGCTGTTCGGCAGCAAGCGGTGCGCGGCCTGCCCAGGCGCGCGGGGATGGATGAAATCGTTGCCGGGGACCACGATCGCCGGGCAGGTCATCGCCCGCATCGCCTCCGGCGGCACACCGCTAATCGGATAGGCCGAGCCCTTGTGATAGCCGGCCAGCCAGCGCTCCATGGCCGCGACGAAGTGGTCCGCGCCCAGGCCGAGCAGCGTCTCCCGGTTCTTCGGGTTGGCCTTGATCATCGCGCCGAAATGGTCGGTCTCGCAGACCGCTTCCATCCCGCCCTTGCGCGCCACCGCGATGAACTGTTCGTAGTAGTTGAAGGCGAGCTTCTTCGCCGCGTATTCGCCCCCCGTCACCCGCCACAGCAGCAGCGCCTTGATCGCTGCCGGGTGGCGCATCGCCAGGGTCAGCGACAGCCGCGCGCCGGAAGAACAGCCGCTGACATAGGCCGGGCCCGTGATGCCGATATGGCGCATCAGTGCCAGCTGGTCCTCGGCCTGTTCCACGCTTTCGCTATCGCCTTCGAAGGCGATGCCGGACGCGCCGGTATTGCGACGATCGTGGATCAGCACACGGTAGCCAGCATCCGCGATCAGCAGCGCCAGTGGCTTGACGGAAACCAAGCCGCGTCGGCCGCCCGGGGAAATGGCAACCCAGGGCCCGGCGGTCCCATGGGTTTCGTAGACGAGCTCGACGCCGCGGATGGTGGCGGTGGGCATGGCGGATGCTCCTTCCTTGGATTGAGGAGAAGCCTAATCGCTCCCGACGCCCGCTCCTACCCCCGCCGGGTGCTCCAATGCACGGCGGACCGACCGCGCCGCGTGGCGCCGGCGGTCAGCCAGCGCGGCCCGGTAGGCTGGCTGGACTGGCGCTTGGGTGCAACAGCGACCCCTACCCCCGCGGTGAGTGGCTCGAACGCGCGCGGCAGCGCGACCAGCTTGGGGGCCGGCGGCGCGGGCAGCGCCTGCGGCGCTGCCTCGATACGGATCTTCGGGGGCCTGCCGCGTCGCTTTGGCGGGGCGACCGGAGCTGCCGGATCGCGGAGCTTCGGCGGGCGTCCGCGGCGCTTGGGGGCCGGCGGTGCCGCAGGCTCCACAACGGCTTCGGGCATCACTGCCAGCGCAGGTTCGGGTGGTGTCTCCGGCATCGCTTCAGGGAGCGGTGCCGATGGCGCCTCATCAATCGCGGCAGCGACAGGTGCCGGGAGCACCTCGGGCAGCGGCGGAGCCAGGCTCGCCAAGCGGGCACGGCCATAGGCAATCAATGGCTCCAGCGTGCCGACCGTTTCGCAAAAACCATCGCTCCGCAATGCCAGATGCGGCCGTCCATCGATAAAAAATATGCGCCGCTGCATGGCGAATCGCTGCACTTCATCGGGCTTGGCTTCCCGAAATTGGCAGCCGGCAAGTTCCGCTGCCGTCACTTGTTCGCGATCCAGGTTCACCCGCTCATCTCTTCATAGACAGGAATAAAACAACGACTCGACTGTCGATACTCTGTATTACCTGCCGGCTACAGACGGAATTCGCAAGTTTTTTGCCGCCATCACCGGCAAAAAGCGTCCGCCTGTCACCCGCCGGCCCAGGCTGGCTTCCGCTTGGCCTTGAAGGCCGCGATGCCCTCCGTTGCCTCGGGGCTGGACGCGGTGCGCGCGAAGGCCGCCGCGCCTGCCTCGGCATAGCCGTCTGGCGAGATCGGGCCGAGCGCGGCGAGCAGCGCCTTGGTCTCCGCCAGCGCGCCGGGTGCGCCTTCCAGGACGGCGGCGATGGCTGCCTGCACCTCCGCTTCCAGGCCTGCCGCATCGGCGGCCACCTGATGCACCAGGCCGATCCGCGCTGCCTCGTTGGCATCGATCACCCGACCTTCCAGCACCAGCCGGGTCGCTGCGGCGCGGCCGGTGCGGCGGGCCAACCAGGGCAGGATCTGCGCCGGCACCAGGCCACGCCGCACTTCCGGGGCGCAGAAGCGCCCGCTGGCGGCGGCAATGGCGATATCGGCGGCGCAACAGAAGCCCAGGCCGCCGGCATGGCAGCTACCCTCGATCGCCGCAATCACCACCTGCGGCAGCGCCGCGATATCGGCGAAGCGCCCCCCGGTGCGGCGGTTGCGCACCTGCTGGCGGGCCAGCTTCTGTTCCGGCGTCTCGCTGCTCGCCACCTCGGTCAGGTCGAGCCCGGCGCAGAAATGCCCAGCGGCACCGCCGATCACCAGCACCCGCGCCGTGGGGTCGCCAGCAAGATCGGCCAGCAGCCGGTCCCAGGCCGCGCCCATCGCTTCCGACAGCGCGTTGCGCCGCGCCGGGCGGTCCATCACGGCGCGCACCACTGGCCCGTCGCGCGTGATGCTCAGCGGGGACTCGTCGGACATGGTGCCTGCCTTTCGCATTGCCGACGTGGGGCGCCGGCGTTTAGCCTCAGTGCAAAACAATAGGGGAGACGCCTAGGTGATGCGATACCGCCCGCTCGCGGCGCTTGCGCTGCTGTGCCTCGCCGCCCTGCCCGCCCGCGCCCAGGCGCCGGTGGTCATCACCACCAGCTTCGGCCCGGCTTCCGCTGCCGATATCGTCGCCCGCCTGCTGGCGGCGGAATTCCAGCCCATGTGGAACACGCCGGTGGTCGTGAAGAACATCACCGGCGCCGCCGGCACCATCGCGGCGGCGGAGGTGGTGCGCGCCAAGCCCGACGGGCTGACAGTGCTCTTCACCCCGATCGGCCCCGTCGCCATCCAGCCCAGTTTCATGCGGAACGCCGGCTACAAGGCCAGCGACCTCGCGCCGATCTGCATGGTGAACCAGAGCCCGCTGGTGATGATGACGCCGCCGAATTCCGGGCTGCGGACCGTGACCGATGTCATCGCCAAGGCCCGGTCGATGGACGGCAACATGCCCTTCGCGACAACCGGCCCGGGGACGACCCCGCATCTTTCGATGGTCACCTTCGCACGCATCGCCGGCATCAAGCTGGTGCACGTGCCCTACAAGGGACCGGGCGATGTGATGGTGGCGTTCCAGACCGGCGATGTGCAGATCATGAACGACCACCCCTCCTCGGTGAAGATGAACAACCTGCACGCCATCGCCGTGCTGGGGCCGCGGCGCCTGCCGGATTTCCCCGACGCGCCAACCATGGCCGAGGCCGGGACGGATGTGCAGTTTTCGATCTGGCACGGGCTGTTCGCACCGAAGGATACGCCGCCCGCCGTCATCGCCCGCTTCGAGGACGCCTGCGCGAAAGCGGTGCAGGCGCCGGCGATGATCGAGGGCCATGCCCGCATCCAGACGCCGATCGTCTATCGCGGGACGCGCGACTTCGCCGCCATCGTCGCAGCCGATGTCCAGCGCATGGCCAGCATCATCGAGGAAGGCGGGCTGCGCACCGCCGAATAGCCGCTCAGGCGCGCTTCCAGACCGTGCCCTGCGGGCCGTCCTCCAGGATAATCCCCTTGGCGGAGAGCTCGGCGCGGATGGCATCGGCGCGGGCAAAATCCCGCGCCTTGCGCGCCGCCAGCCGTTCGGCGATCGCCTGCTCGATCCAGCCGGTATCGGACTCCCCCCGCAGCCAGCCGGAGGGATCGGAGGGACAGATCCCCAGGACCGCCGCCGCCTCCCGGAACGCCGCGGCGGCGAGCCCGGCGACCACCGGCCAGGGCCGGCCGATACGCCCCAGCACGGCGGTCGCACTGCCGCCCACACTCGCCACATTCTCGAGCGTGCGCAGGTCGCGCAGCCGGGTGAGCGCGAGCGGCGTATTCAGATCCTCGGCCAGCGGGGCCAACGCCCAGGCCGCCATATCGCCGGCGGCGGCCGAATGGCCGTCGGCCGGCGCCACGGCGCGGGCCAGCATGGCGTAGTGGTCGTCCAACTCGGCCTTGGCCTCATCCAGCGCGGCGAAGCTGAAATCGAGATCGGCACGGTAATGCGTGCGCAGCAGCAGCAGCCGGAACGCCTCCCCCGCCCAGGCGCCACGCGCCAGGATATCCCGCACGGTGAGGAAATTGCCGAGCGACTTCGACATCTTCTCCCCATCCACCCGCAGCATGCCGTTATGCAGCCAGGTGCGGGCCATGGTGGGGGTGCCGAAGGCGCAGCGGCTCTGCGCCACCTCATTCTCGTGATGCGGGAATAGCAGGTCATGGCCGCCGCCATGGATGTCGAACACCTCCCCCAGCGCGGTCCACGACATGGCGGAGCATTCGATGTGCCAGCCCGGGCGCCCACGGCCCCAGGGGCTGTCCCAGCCCGGCAGGTCCGGCGGGCTCGGCTTCCACAGCACGAAATCGCCGGCATCGCGCTTGTAGGGCGCGACATCGACGCGGGCGCCGGCCAGCAGCTCATCGGGGCTGCGGCCGGACAGCGCGCCGTATTCGGGGAAGGAGGGCACGCTGAACAGCACATGCCCATCGGCGGCATAGGCATGGCCGCGTTCGACCAGCTTTTCGATCAGCGCCAGCATCGGCGCGATGGATTGCGTGGCCCGCGGCTCCACATCCGGTGGCAAGGCGCCCAGGGCCGCGATATCGGCCTGGAAATCCGCCGTGGTGCGCGCGGTGATGGCAGCGATCGGCTCACCCGTCTCGGCCGCGCGCGCGTTGATCTTATCGTCCACGTCGGTGATGTTGCGCACATAGGTCAGTCGCGCGAAGCGCCGGCGCAGCAACCTGGCCAGCGCGTCGAATACGACAACCGGGCGCGCATTGCCGAGATGCGCGAGATCATAGACCGTCGGCCCGCAGACATACATGCGGATATGCCCGGGATCGAGCGGGGCGAACCGCTCCCGCTGGCGGGTCAGGCTGTTGTGCAGGACAAGTTCGGGCTCAAGCTCGGTCATCGCGGCCTCCTTCGCCCCCAGCCGGCCGGAAGGCAAGAGCCGCAGCGATCACCAGCGCCAGGATTGCTGCCCTGTCGGGGCCTGGGCACTAATCAGGCCGCCGCCATCAAAAGCGCGATCGGCGGGGTTCGCGGGCGGCGGCGCATCGCCGGCGCCGGGATCATAGGCGGCGAAACCATCGCCGCCGGCGGCCGGCGCCTCCGCCATCTCCAACCGCGGCGCGGCCGGGGCGGCTGGGGCGGCTGGGGCCGAAGCACGGCCGAGCCGCGGGGCAACGCTGGCGAGGTAGTTGGAGGTCTCGCTGGGCAGCGAGGTTTCCCCGCGCAGCCAGGCGGAGACCCGCTGCGGCCCGGCGTTATAGGCGGCGGCGAAATACGGCGCGCCGAAGCGGTCCGCCATCTCCCGGATATAGGCGGTGCCGGCATGGATGTTGTCGCGCGGGTGATAGGGATCGGGGCCGAGGCCGTAGCGCTGGCGCAGCTCCTCATAGGTGCCGGGCATGACCTGCATCAGCCCCATGGCGCCGGCGCGGGAGGTGATCAGCTCGCCGCTGGCGAAGTAAAGCCGTCCGCCGCTTTCCTGCTGCATGATGGCGCGCACCCAGCCTTCCGGCACCCGAAAGCGGGCTGCCGCTTCGCGGATATGGGGCCCCCAGGGGTCGTGCGACGGCCCCGGGGCGGCGTAGCGCCGGGCCGCACGGGCACGATAGGTGGCGGCGCTGGCATAGGACCGCCCATAGCCGCCGCCGGCGCTGCGCGCGCCGCTCACGTCATACCCATAATCGCCGCGCCCGTCGTAACCGCGCGCGCCATTCCAGACCTGCGCCTGCCGCGGGGTGCAGGCGGTGATGCTGAGGCAGCCGAGAAGGAGCAGGCGCAGGATCGACATGGGCGGTGATCTCCCCCGTCATCCTAATGCGAAATGCGGCGGGATTGGGGTTGAACCTGGTTAATCTCCGGCTGCACGACGCAGCCGAAGAATCGCCTTTTCGGCCCCAATCAACGGCAGCAGCGCGCCAAGATCCGGCCCATGCCCCTCCCCGGTCAAAGCGAGGCGGAGCGGCAGGAACAGCGCCTTGCCTTGCCGTCCGGTCGCCGCCTTCAAGGCCGCGGTCCAGGCCCCCCAGGTCGTCGAATCGCAAGCGCCGGCCGGCAGCGCGCCGAGCGCGGCGCGCAGGAAATCGGCTTCCGTCGCCTGCGGCTCCGGGATGAAATCGCCGCGCACCACCTCGAACCAGGGACGGGCCTCGCTCAACAGGTCGAGATTGCCGCGCACCGCCTCCCAGAAAGCGGCATCGGCCCCGCTTGGCAGCCGCTCGCGCACCGTCTCGAAGCTCGCGCCATGCAGGTATTTCCGGTTCTGGGCGAGCAGTTGCTGCACATCGAACCGGGCGGGTGAACGGGCGATGGTGCCCAGCGAGAAGCCCGGCACCAGCGCCGCCGGGGTCGCCGGCTGCGGATCGCGCGAGGTGCCGAGCGCGGCGAGATAGCCGGCCAGCGCCGGCGGCTCGATCCCGTCGCGCCGCAACTGGCGGAGCGAGAGGCTGCCCAGCCGCTTCGAAAGCGGCCCGCCATCGCTATCGGTCAGCAGCGGCAAATGCGCGAAGGACAGCGCGCGCGGATCGCCCCCCAGCGCCTCCCAGAGGTCGAGCTGCACGCCGGTATTGGTCACGTGATCCTCCCCGCGGAGGATATGGGTGATGCCGCTTTCGAGATCATCCACCACGCTGGTGAAGGTATAGAGCGGCGAGCCATCGGCGCGGACCAGCACGGGGTCCGACAGGCTGGGCAGCTTCACGATGCGCCGGCCGAGCACGCCATCCTGCCATTCGATGCTGCGGTTGGAGAGCTTGAAGCGCCAATAGGGCTGCTTGCCGTTCGCCAGCGCCCTCTCATACTGCTCCGGCGTCATCTTCAGCGCGCCGCGATCGTACAGCGGCGGGCGCTTCATACGGATCTGCTGCTCGCGCTTATAGCGGAGCTCCTCCTCGCTCTCGAAGCAGGGATAGAGCCGGCCGCTGGGCTTCAGCCGCTCCGCGGCTGCGGCATAAAGGGCCAGGCGGTCAGACTGGCGGAACAGCGCGTCCCAATCGAGGCCGAGCCAACGCAGGTCCTCCTCCAACGCCACGGCGTATTCCGCCTTGCTGCGTTCAAGGTCGGTATCGTCGAGGCGTAGCAAGACATGCCCACCGGCCTGCCGGGCGGCCAGCCAGTTCACGAGCGCGACCCTGGCATTGCCGACATGCAGCAGACCGGTGGGCGAAGGGGCGAAGCGGAGTTTCATCCTGGAGCCAAAGGGCAAAGCGGCCGCCGATGCAAGGGGCCGCGGGCCATCACTCCTCCACCTCCTCCTCAGCATCGGCGTCGCGGCGGGGATCGAGGGCGCGCCAATTGCGGTCCTCGGCATCGCTGGCCGCGCGGGCGGCGAAATCGCTGAGCTCCGCGGCGCTGCGCCAGGCCTGCTCGGCACCGCCCAGCACTTCCGCATCCTCGCCAAAGGCGAACCAGGCTTCCATCACCTGCGCCGGCGTCATGCCTCTGGCGCGGCAGCGTTCCAGGCTGTCGCGCACATAACGGCGGGCGAAGGCATTGGCGTGTTCCAGCGTGCGGAAGCCCCGCACGGTCTCCACGGGGTCGGCGCCATTGCCGCCGGAGAGGTCGAGGATACGCACCTCATACCCGCCGGGGGCGCCGAACAGGCCAGTATCGAAGCCAGACACGCCAGCTACTTGATCGCGTAGATGTCGTAGGTGGGCCCGGCCGGCGGGCGCTGGCCGATGCCGACCGCAAGGGTCCGGTTCAGCCAGCCGAGCTTGGCATCACCGGTCTCAAAGCGAATGGCGATGCGGAAATAATAATCGCCAGGATCGACCGTCTCGCCGCGGCCCAGGCGTTCCAGCACCGCTGGCGGGCCATGCCGTACGCCGGCGTAATGCATGAAGATGGTCGCGCCAGTGGTGGTCTTGAGAACCAGGCGCACATCCATATGCGCGGTGCCGTCCGGTTCCACCCGCAGCCAGTCGGCGGTCGTGCCGGGCACCAGTTCGCCCTTGCCGAGCGGGCCTTCGAAAGTGCCACCGATCACCGGGACGACCCGTAATTCTTTGCCGGGACCGGTGGCGATCATCTGTGGCGCCCCGGCGGTCAGGACGATGCGGAACAGAAATTCGCTCTGCAGCGGCAATGGGGTGACGCTCATTTATGGATCCCTCCCTGTGGTGTGGCGCGATGCGCCGATTAACGCTGCCGCCAAGGCAAGCCATCGGCCTTCCAGCCGGCGACATGGCCGCGATGGCCTTCGGCATCGACCGGCCCTTCGAAGCCATCGGCGACGTTGAAGGCCTGCGGATAGCCCCCGGACTGGGCGGCCTGCCCGGCAGCGAGGCTGCGGGCGCCGGAGCGACAGATAAAGAACAGCCGGTTGGTAGCGGTCAGCCCGGCGCGATGCAGATGATCGAGGAAATGTCCGTTCACCTGCATCGAGGGGTAGACCTGCCAGGGGATCAGCACCGCCTGCTTACCAACGGATGCGAGGTCGGGCACGCCCACGAAGGTCCATTCCGCATCCGTCCGCACATCGATCAGCGCCGCATCCGGGTCGGCGAGCAGCGCCTTCCAGGTCTCGCTCGGGCTGATATCGGGAACGCCGGTCATGTTCGTCTCCTGTGTCAGCGGACCGGAGCATGGCGCGCAGCCTCGTTCGCTGCAATCGGGCCGGGCTGCGGCGCAGCGAGCCCGTATTGCCGACTGCTCCGGGGTGAGGCTTTTCTTCGAAGCGTAACGGGCAGCGCGTTATCCGTAAAACTATCTTGCGGTAATGGAGCGCCGGTTGCGGGAATAAGGTTGCCCATGCGTCAGCTTATCCAGACCCTCCTATTCTGTGCTTGCAGCGCTTCGGCGGTCGCGCAGACGGCAACAAGTGCCGGAGACGCCAGCCGCGACGCCGAGGCGGCGCGCCGGCTCGATGCCGGCGAAGCCATCACCGAGCCGCCCGCGGCGCCGCTCATCACCACGCCGCAGCAGCTCTCGCCCGGTCAGCCAATTTTTTCGCTACCGAATGGCCGACCGTTGATCACCCTCGGCAATGGCAATCTGACCATAGCCCCGGTGCTTCGTCTGGATGGCGATGCCGGCAGGTTCTGGAGCCAGCCCAACTATCCCGGCGGCCGGCCGCCGCTGCTCGGCGACGGAGAGCGGCCGGGGGTGCCGGACCCGCTGTTCAACGTGCGCCGCGCCCGGCTTGGCGTGCAGGGGACCTATCTCAAGGATTTCACCTACAACTTCACCTGGGAGTTTGCCCCCGGGCCCGGCAAGCAGTTCGAGCCGCAGATAAACAGCCGCCTGTTCGAGTTGCAAACCGCCTATACCGGCCTGAGTTGGGCGACGCTGCGAGCCGGTGCCTTCACCCTGAACTACACGTTGGAATTCGCCACCAGCTCCTTCGAAACCCTGATGATGGAGCGCCCGGCCATCATCAACATCGCCAATAGCTTCGCCGCCGGCGACACCCGCATCGCCCAGGGGATTGAGGCGCGCGGCGCGCGCTGGTTCGCCGCCGGCTATTTCAGCCAGGGTGTCGCGTCCGTGCTGAACGATAGCGGTAATCGCGGCCTGGTCGGCCGCGCGGTGGCGCTGCCGGTCAACACCGACGGCTTCAAGCTCGCCCTCGGCCTCGATATGTCCGCGCAGTTCCATCCCGGCACAAGCCCGGGCGAAAATCTTCGTCTGCGGGATTATCCCGAATTTAGGCTGGAGCCGACCCGGCTGCTGGATACCGGTTCGATGCGCAACATTGGCGGCGCCTATGACCTCGGGGGTGAGGTCTCGGGCCTGCTCGGCCCAGTGATGTTCGCCGCAGAATACCACCAGATCACGACACAGGGAATCAACGGGCAGAGCAGTCCCAATTTCCGCGGCTGGTACGCCAATATCTCGGTGCCACTTATCGGCGGACCCAGGCGCTGGGACGCGGCGCGGGCGGTCTGGACGCGCCCGCGCTTCCAAGACCTGAACACCGCCGAACCCGGCGCACGCGGCTATGCCGAATTCGTCGCGCGCTACAGCTATGTGAACCTGTATGACACGCCGATTTCCGGCAACAGCCAGGCGGTGACGAGCCTAGCGCTGAACTACTACCCACTGCAGCGCGTGCGGTTTTCCTTCGAATACGCCAATGGGAACATCCGTATCCCCGGGCCGGACCGCGCCTTCCAGGCGATGGCCGGGCGTATTTCCTTCAACTGGTAGCGTCCTGCGGCTCCAGCAGAGCGAGGCCGATGACAAGGCTGAAGCCGGCCATTGTGGCCGCCCAAAAGCCAAGCATCGGCGGCAGCCGCCCCGGGGCGAGGGCATCGCTGAGAAGGAGAGTGATCAAGCCAAGCAGCGTCAGGGAAGCCGCGGCGATCAGGCCATAGGCAAAGCGGTGCATGCGGGGCGGCTCCTTCTCCGCCATCTAAACGGAATGCCGCCGCGCGGCGGCATGGCTTGGGCGCTGCTGCGGCGATTTCATGGCAAAGGCACACGACCCTGCCCGACCACTGGGCAGTTCCCTCGCACACCGCCTGCAGGATCGGCAGGTCACGTTTTACCGCGCGCTCCCCCGCTATCCGGCCGATTGCGCCCGCCGCGTGGATGCGGCACCACCCTGCCCCACGCAGTTAGACGGAAAGCGAATAACAATGCGCAGCTGGTTCGCCGCCTTCGCCCTTGGCATCGCCCTTACCGGGCCTGCCCTTGCCCAGACCGTGACGGTCGGCGCCACCGGATCCGGCCAGCCGCCGCTGAAATGCGGCGTGGACGGCACCTTCGCGCCGCACGCCTTCCCCTCCCTCTCCGGCGGTGTGCAGGGCTTCCAGATCGACCTCTTCGATGCGATTGGTAAGAAGCTGAACCGCCCAGTGGAAATCACCTCGGCGAGCTTTTCCGGCCTGATCCCGGCGCTGAATGCCGGGCGCTACGATTTCCTCTGCGCGCCAACCACGGTGACGAAGGAGCGGGCGGAAAACCTGCTCTTCAGCGAGGGCTATCTGTGGACCGAGTTGCAGTTCGGCATCAAGAAAGGCACGCCGCCGATCAAGTCCGATGAGGACCTGCGGGGCAAGCCGATCAGCGTGAACAAGGGCACGCCCTATGAAAGCTGGGTGCGCGCCAACCAGGAACGGCTGAACCTGACGCTGCTTGCCTTCGACAGCCAGGCCGATGCGGCGCAGGCGGTGATCCAGGGCCGGGCCTATGCGAACCTGTCGGGCAACACCGTCATCAAGTACAGCGCGACGCGCAACCCGGCAGTTTATGTCGCCGATTATGTCCTGCCCGGCACCCGCTTCCACTGGGCGACCCCCTTCCGCAAGGATGATGTCGCGGGCCGGACGAAGATGGAGCAGATCATCGAGTGCCTGAAGAAGGACGGCACGGTCGCCAAGCTGTCCGAGAAGTGGTTCGGCGCGCCACCCAAGGCCGACGACGCCGAACGGGTTGTCTTCCCGGGCTTCGGCCCGCCTGAGATGCCTGGCTACGACGCGACGCCGAACACCGCCGCCTGTTCGTGATGGCAGCGCCGATCGTCGCCGCCACGGGCATCCACAAGCATTTCGGCGCGCTGCATGTCCTGAAGAACGTCGATCTGCTGGTCGCCGAACGGGAGCTGGTCTTTGTGATCGGCCCGTCCGGCTCCGGCAAGTCGACGCTGCTGCGCTGCCTGAACCGCCTGGAGGAGCCGAGCGGCGGGTCGATCATCGTCGATGGCATCGATATGCTGGCGCGCAGTACCGACATCAACAAAGCTCGTCAGCGTATCGGCATGGTGTTCCAGCAGTTCAATCTCTATCCCCATATGACCGCGCTGGGGAACGTGATGCTGGCGCTACGCAAGGTGCAGGGGAAGGACAAGACAGAGGCGGAGGCGCGGGCCCGCGCTGCCCTCGCCCGGGTCGATTTGGCCGATCGCGCCGAGCATTTTCCTGGCCAGCTCTCTGGCGGCCAGCAGCAGCGCGTGGCGATCGCCCGCGCCATCGCGCTGGAGCCGCGGGTGATGCTGTTCGATGAGCCGACTTCGGCACTCGACCCCGAATTGGTGGGCGGCGTCCTGCAGGCCATGCGCGAACTGCGTGAGAGCGGCATGACCATGGTGGTGGTCAGCCATGAGATGGCCTTCGCCCGGGCGGCCGCCGACCGGGTGGTTTTCATGGCTGATGGGCAGGTGGTGGAACAGGGCCCGCCGGCCTCGGTCTTCGGCAATCCGCAGCACGAACGCACCCGCGCCTTCATCGGCCAGATCGAGCGGCACTGACCGCGGCCATGACCTCCTGGGATCGGTTTACCGATAGTTTCTTCAATGCCCGCGTCGCCGCCGAATACCTGCCGAAGATCATCGACGGCTTCTGGCTGACCATTGCGCTTGCGCTTTGCATCATCGCGACCGGGCTGACCGCCGGGCTGGCGCTGGCGGTGATCCGCAGCTTCAGCATCCGGCCGCTGAACTGGCTGATCATCTTCGTCGTCGATCTGTTCCGCGCTCTCCCCCCGCTGGTCATTATCGCGCTGCTCTATTTCGGCCTGCCCTCCGCGGGGCTGACGATGGATGGCTTCACCGCCACCTGGCTCTCGCTCTCCTTCGTGCTGATGGCCTTCACCGAGGAAATCTTCTGGGCCGGCATCACCGCCGTCCCGCGTGGCCAATGGGAGGCGGCGCGCTCGACTGGGCTCGGCTTCCTGCCGACGCTCGGCCATGTGGTGCTGCCGCAAGCGATCCGCATGACCATCCCGCCACTGACCAACCGGACCATTGCGATCACCAAGGGTACCGCGCTCGGCTCCGTCGTCGCGGTCTCAGAGATTCTGGGTGCGGCGCAGGCCGGCGTCTCCTTCAGCTTCAACCCGACGCCGTTGACCCTCGGCGCGCTCGCCTATGTCGTCCTCTTCGTCCCCGTCGTGATCTTCGGCCGCTGGATCGAGACGCGCTTCGCATGGAAGCGCTAGCCATGCGATCGCAGAGCACAGCAGGCCGCAAGGCCGAGGCGCGGCGCGTGAATCGCATGGCGCGCCGCATCCGCACCATGCGATCGCAGAGCACCGCAGGCCGCAAGGCCGAGGCGCGGCGCGTCGATCGCATGGCCGGAGATCGTTAGCCATGCAGGACTTCCTGAACGCCTTCTTCTCCCTCGACATCATCAGCCAGGCCTGGCCGATCCTGTTGCAGGGGTTCTGGGTCACCCTCTGGCTCTCCGCCCTCGTCATCCCGCTTGGGTTGATTAGCGGCACCGTGCTGGCGCTGCTCTCCACCGTGCGCAGCCGCTGGGTCGCCTGGCCGCTCTGGGCCTGGGTGGATTTCTTCCGCGCCATCCCACCGCTCGTGCTGCTGGTCTTCATCTATGCCGGCCTGCCCTTCGCGGGGTTCGAGGTCTCGGCCGTCGGCGCGGTCGCGCTGGGCTTCTTCCTCAACACCGGCGCTTATTACGGCGAGATCCTGCGCGCGGGCATCGAAAGCGTGCCGCGCGGGCAGCTGGAAGCCGCGCGCTCCACCGGGCTGACGCGCTGGCAGGCGATGCAGCACGTGATTCTGCCGCAGGCGGTGCGCAACGTGCTGCCGGACCTCATCTCGAACACGCTGGAGGTGGTGAAGCTCACCTCCATCGCCTCCGTCGTCGCGCTGCCTGAGCTTCTGTTTCAGGCGCGGCAGGCGCAAAGCGTGACCTACAACGCCTCTCCCATCATGGCCGCGGCTATCATCTACTTCATCCTGCTCTGGCCGGTGGTGCGGCTGCTGAGCCGGTTGGAAAATCGGCAGCTCGCGGCCCGGCGCTGACCCGGGCGGGCTCGACCCGCCCGGCCGCTTCGCCTTCAATGCAGGGATGCAGCGCCGCACCCTCCTCGCCTCCCTCCTCGCCACGGCCGCCCTCGCCCAGGGGCAGCCGACGCGCATCCTGATCGGCTACCCGCCGGGCAGCCCGCCCGACCTCATCGCCCGGCTTTATGCGCCGGGCCTGTCAGAACGGCTGGGCACGACGGTGCTGGTGGAAAACCGTCCCGGCGCCAATACCGCCATTGCGACCGAAGCCCTGCTGCGTGCCCCACCCGATGGCACGACAGCGATGATGATGCCGCAATTCGTCCCCGCCCTGCCGGCGGTCCAGAAGGTCAGCGGCTTCGATGTCGCCGATCTGCTGCCGCTGGCGGGCACCGGGCAAGCGCCGCTGGTACTGCTGGTGCCGGCCGGGCGCGGCATCACCGATCTCGCCGGCTTCCTCGCGCTCGCCAAACGGGAGGGCGACAAGCTGAGCTTCGCCCATGCGGGACATGCGGGCGTACCCAACCTCGCCATGGCGCTGCTGGCGGAAGCCACCGGCATCACGCCGCAGGGCGTCGCCTTCCGCAATACGACGGAGGCGCTGCTGAACGGGTCCGTCGCCTGCGCCTTCGGCTTCTTCAACGATGCCGTGCCGCAGGTGAAGGCCGGGCGGCTGCTGGCGCTGGCGAGCACCACCGCCGAACGCTCCCCCCTGCTGCCGGAGGTGCCGACCTTCCGCGAGCTTGGCTATCCCGGGGTCCTCATCGCCGCCTGGTTCGCCGTCACGGTGCACCGGGCGGTGCCGCCCACCGCGCAGCAGCGCTGGATCGACGCGGTGCGCGCGGTGCGGCCGAGTCCGGAGATCGCCGAGAAGATGACCGCCGCGGGCTTCGCGCCCTTCACCCTGGAAGGGGCGGAGCTGCTGGCCTTCGCGCAGGCGGAGCGTGACCGGCACTACCAGCTCTTCAAGCGGCTGGGCGTCGAGCCCGCCTGAGCTGCCCTACCGCCGCAGCGCTTCTGCCAGAAAAACAACGCAGCGTTCGAAGGCGCTGAGGTCGCGCCAGCGCGCGGCCTCAGGCACCTCCGCCGCGACGAACAGGCCACCAGCGGCAGCGATACCGCCTTCCAGCATCAGATTGTCGGCGAGGTCGAAATTCTCGACCAGCATCCCCTCGGCATCCTCCCAGCTGCCATCGCCGCGACGGCGGGCGCCAGGGCCGAGGAAGCCCAGCGTGCGGCTGCCGAAGCGCGCGGCGCTGTTGGAATAGCCGCAGATCAGGCCGCCGCGCCCGCGCATCAGGCCCAGTTCGAACACCGTGCCGGGATCCGCCGATGGGCCGCGGAAGGGCGTGAGATTGGCGATCAGCCCGGCGCAGCCCGCGATCAGCGCCTCGTTCGTCGTGTAGATGCCGCGCCAGCCCGGGCCGGCCGGCGCCGCCTCCAGCGGGAAGACGCCGGTCAGCCCATGTGCGGCGCAAATCGTCCGCTTCGCCGCGCCGATCGCCTCAGCCTCGGCGAGAAACACCTCGGGTCCGGCGAGGTAGACGCGCATGGGCGAAAGTCTAGCCGGTTCGCCGTGCCGGGTGTAGCGACGCGTGATGGATATGGGCATGGGCGAGGCCGCACTGATCGCCGGCGGGGCGCTGGTCGGGGGCTTCGTCTCTGGGCTCACCGGCTTCGGCACGGCGCTGACCGTGCTCGGCATCTGGCTCTATGTGGTCCCGCCGGAAGTGGCGGCGCCGATGGTGGTGATCTGCTCCACCGCCTCGCAACTGCTGGTGCTGCCCAGGATCTGGCGGCAGATCGCGCCGCGGATGGTGCTGCCCTTCCTGATCCCGGGGCTGGCGGGGGTGCCGTTCGGCACGGCGCTGCTGGCCAGCCTCGATGCCCGGGCGCTCAAGCTCGGCATCGGCGTGTTCCTTTTGGCCTACAGCTTGTTCGCGGCGCGCCGGCCGCCGGCGCGGCCCTGGGCCGGGGGCGGACGGGCGGCGGATGCCGGGCTTGGCTTTGTCTCCGGCATCCTCGGCGGGTTGGCGGGGGTGATGGGGGCGCTGCTGCCGGTCTGGGCGACGCTGCGCGGCTGGTCCAAGGGCGAGATGCGCGGCGTCTTCATGGGGTTCAACTTGACCGTGGCGCTGGCGGCGCTGCTGGGCTTCGCGGTCGCCGGGCTGGTCACACGCCCGGTCCTCACCGGGGCAGCGCTGGCCCTGCCAGGCACGCTGCTCGGCGCCTGGCTCGGGGCGAATGCCTATGGCCGGCTGAGCGACGTGGCCTTCCGGCAGGCCGTGCTGGTGCTGTTGGGCCTGTCCGGGGCGGTGCTGGTGATCGGCAATTGGGCGGGCTGAGGCCAGGACAAACCAGGGTTTCGCAGCTTTCGGACAAATCCCTTCTCTGCCCCAGGGGGACTTGGACGGGGGGGCGGATGCACGGTTTCAAAGAGCAGGGCCCTATGGGGCGGGCCTGTGGGTAAACTAGCCGATCGGCGCCCAAAATAAAGTCTTTATTCCTAATTTGTCGGTTTGTGGACAGCGGGCCTGCACGGTGTCAGGAACCCCCGTGCGAATCAGCCATCTCGACGGGTTGCGCGGCCTCGCCGCGCTCATGGTGCTGCTCTCGCATGTCCAGCAATCCCTGCTGCCGCCCGATCTCCGCCCCTTCGGCACCCTGGCCAATGGCGAGCTTGCGGTCTTCCTGTTCTTTCTGATCTCCGGCTGCGTTCTGACGCCGAGCTTCGCCGCCGGCGCCCGTCGGCCCTTCCGCCTGCTGGGGGCGCGCTATCTCCGCCTTGCGGTGCCGGTGGCCGCGGCGATCCTGGCGGCGCTGGCCTTGCGGCTTGCGCTGCCCGATGCCCGGGCGGTGGCGGCCGCGGCGGCGGGCTCGACCGAGTTGATCGATTACGCCCCGGCGCTGCGCCCAGGCGCCGTGCTGGCCGATGCCAGCGGCCTGACCATGCTGGTTGGTCATGCCGCGACGGGGCTGGTGGGGCCGCTGATCCCCTATGTGCCCTATCTACGGGGCTCGCTGATCCCCCCGCTCTGGAGCCTGCATTACGAGCTTTGGGGGTCCGCCCTGGTGCTGCTGCTGGTCCTGGCGGCGCGGCGGGGGGCGGGCCTGCGGCGGGCGGCGCTGGCCGGCGCCGCGCTGCTCACGCTCGGCAATCCGCTGCTGCTTTTCGTGCTGGGCCATGCCGCGGGCCGCTGGGGCGGCGGCCCGGCGCGGCCGGTCTGGGCGGTGGTCGGCATCCTCACGGGGCTTGCCCTGGCCGAAGGGCTGGGCACGCCCCTGCTGGGCCCGGTGGGAGAGGCGCTGACGGCTGCTGGCCCCTTTCGCACCTATGGCTGGTTCCGCTGGTGGGAAATGCTGGCGGCGAGCCTGATCTTCCTTGGCGTCCTGGGCTGGCCGGCGGCGCAGCGGGTGCTGGACGGGCGCGTGCCGCAATGGCTGGGGCGGCTATCCTTCGCCGTCTACTTGCTGCACTGGCCGGTGCTGCAGACCGTGGGGGCCCTGGCTTTCGCGGCCAGCCTGCCGCTGGGCCGCTGGCCTGCCTTCTGGCTGGCCTTCGCGGCGGTGCTGGGGGTGACGCTGGCGCTGGCCGAGGCCTTCGAGCGGTGGGTGGACCGGCGGGCGCTGGCGTGGTCGCGGGCGCTGCGGCGGGGGGGATAGGGGGGCTCTCTGCCAGCCAAGCCCGCCGCGCCGCCTTCAGCCCATCAGGCTCTGCCAGGCATCCCAGCGGAACTCCTTGGTCTCCCAGGGCCGCAGATCTGGCAGGTTAGCTCGGAATGCATAACTCACGCAGACCAGATCCACCTGGGAGAGATTGCCGTGATAATAACAGAGATCAACGATATCCCAGAGCGCGAAGCCGGCTTGCAGCAGCACGCCCAGCCGATCTGCCAAAACATGCATCGGTGCCTCGATGACGACGCAGGACGTATCGGCCAGCGTCCGGGTCGCACCGCGGAGTACCTCGATTTCCCCCCCCATCAACAGCGACCTTGAGCAGATAGGGCTTGGCGACAGGGTGTTCGGCGATCCAGTCATCGAGCGAGACGGCGGGGATCGTCAAGGTGGGAACATTCTCGGCCGGCCGGAAGGCGGCAAGGCCCGCCCCCGTGCTGCCATCCTTGGCCACATGCAGGAAGCCCGATGTCGCGGTCACCGCGGCTTCGACCAGCACATGGTCGATGCCGGCGTAGTTACGATGAATGGTCTCGCGCTGGTTGGTGTCGGGCTCGAACAGGATGTGCTGGGCGGAGGGAAAACAGGCTATTAATTCGGCGGTGCATTCCTGGACACCGACATCGAGGATCGTGCCCACCGGCAGGCCGCTTTCGATCAGGAAGCGCAGGCTGTCGGTCTTGGTCGGTTGCCGCACTGGCCGTCTCCCGCATCGAGTTATGAAGCTGAAAGGAGCAGCTTCGACTATCCGGGTTCGACCGGGCAATCCTGAAGCCGAAGAAACAAGCGACTTCTTACCGCGGGCGCTGCCCCTGCTGCAAGCGGCCGGCAGCGCACCAAGTCTCTGAGGGTCGCCCGATGCAGCACCCGGGTTGGCCCTTTCTTCAGCGTGGCTTTTTGCATATAGGAACGAGGACTGGATGTTACGTCGTCATCCAGCCCCAGCCGAGGACATTGAATGAGCGCGACTAACAAGGTTGCCTTGATCACCGGGGTAACTGGCCAGGATGGCTCTTATCTTGCGGAGTTGTTGCTTGCCAAGGGATACAACGTTCACGGCATTAAACGTCGCGCCTCGACGCTGAATACCGAACGCGTGGATCATATTTACCACGACCGGCACATCCCCGGAGCCAATTTCACGCTGCATTATGGGGACCTGACCGACGCCACGAACTTGATCCGCATCATGGCCCAGACCCGGCCGGATGAGATTTACAACCTCGGCGCTCAGAGCCACGTGGCGGTCTCGTTCGAGACGCCCGAATACACCGCCAATTCGGACGCCCTCGGCACGCTGCGGTTGCTCGAAGCGATGCGCATCCTGGGTATCGAGAAAACGGTGCGTTTCTACCAGGCCTCGACCAGCGAGCTTTATGGCAAGGTCCAGGCCGTGCCGCAGGATGAGACGACGCCCTTCTACCCCCGCAGCCCGTACGCTGCGGCGAAGCTCTATGCCTATTGGATCGTGGTGAACTACCGCGAGGCTTACGGGCTGCACGCCTCGAACGGCGTCCTGTTCAACCATGAGAGCCCGCGGCGCGGCGAGACCTTCGTCACCCGCAAGATCACCCGCGCCGTCGCCGCCATCCATCGCGGGGAGCAGGACTGCCTCTATCTCGGCAATCTCGACGCGCAGCGCGACTGGGGCCATGCGCGCGACTATGTCGAGGGGATGTGGCGCATCGTGCAGCAGCCCGTGGGCGATGACTACGTGCTGGCGACCGGGGAGACGCATACCGTCCGCCGCTTCGCCGATCTTGCCTTCGGCGAGATCGGCATCAAGCTGGACTGGCAAGGCCAGGGGGTGGAGGAGACCGGCCGCTGCAAAGCCACCGGGCGGGTCCTGGTGCGGGTCGATCCCCGCTATTTCCGCCCGACCGAAGTTGATCTCCTCGTCGGCAATCCGGCCAAGGCGCAGCAAGTCCTGGGCTGGCGCCATACGGTCGGCCTGGCGGAGATGGTCGCTGAAATGGTGCGGAGCGACATCGCCGAGTTCACCCGCAAGCCGGCCCCGGCCGGGAGGGCACCGCATGGCTGATCCCTTCCCGCTCGCGGGCAAACGCATCTTCGTCTCGGGCCACCGGGGCATGGTGGGTTCGGCCTGCGTCCGGCGGCTGGCCGCCGCGGGGTCTGAGGTGCTGACGGCGGACCGCACCGCGCTCGACCTACGCCGGCAGGAGGCGGTCGAGCAGTTCATGGCGGCCCATCGCCCCGATGCGGTGATCGTCGCCGCGGCCAAGGTCGGCGGCATCCTGGCCAATGACACCTATCCGGCCGAGTTCCTGTACGACAACCTGATGATCGAGACGAACCTGATCGAGGCGGCGCATCGGGCGGATGTGAACCGGCTGCTGTTCCTCGGCTCCTCCTGCATCTACCCGCGTGAGGCGCCAAACCCGATCGTCGAAAGTGCCCTGCTGACCGGCCCGCTTGAGCCAACGAACGAGTGGTACGCCATCGCCAAGATCGCCGGCATCAAGCTCTGCCAGGCTTATCGCCGGCAATACGGCCGCGACTATATCTCGGCCATGCCGTGCAACCTGTACGGGCCGGGCGATTATTTCCACCCCGAGCGAAGCCACGTCATCCCCGCCCTGTTGCAGCGCTTCCACAAGGCCGCCGAGGCAGGGCTGGAGGAGGTCGTCTGCTGGGGCACTGGCGCGCCGCGGCGGGAGTTCCTGCATGTGGACGATCTGGCCGATGCCTGCGCCTTCCTGCTGAGCAGCTATTCCGGCGAAGCGCACCTGAATGTCGGGACAGGCACCGATATCACCATCAAGGAATTGGCCGAGACCATCGCTGCAACCACGGGCTTTGGCGGCAGCCTCCATTGGGATACCAGCAAGCCCGACGGGACCATGCTGAAGCGGATGGATGTCTCGGCCCTCGCCGCGCTCGGCTGGCAGTCCCGCATCGGGTTCCGGGAAGGGCTCGGCACCACCTATAAATGGTTCCTCGAGCAATCAACCTTGCGCGGATAGGCCGCCGCCTGATCGCTTATCCGCCCAGCGGCAGGGCGAGCAGATTGCGGCTCGGCCCCGGCGGCACCAGCCGCGCCGGGGCGGTCTCCCCGGTCGCGGGATCGATCTCGAACAACCGATAGCCGCGCGCGCCCAACCAGCCCGCGACCTCCGCCGCGCTGGTATCGGCGGCGGCCAGGGTTTCCGGATTGAACTCGATCAGCAGCTTCGGGCGGAAGCGAGCGAGCGTATCGGCGCCACCGCGCAGCACCCGCAGCTCCGCGCCCTCAACATCGATCTTCACGCAATCGCAGCGGGCAGCGGTGGCCAGCACCCGGTCCAGGGTCGTGACCGTCACGACCTCCTCCCGCACCGCACCGGGCGGGGTGAGGAACATCGAATTATGGCCGGCCAGATAGCGTTCGGCGAGGCGGAGCGAGGCCGTGCCCGGTGCATCGCCCAGCGCAGCCTTGACCAGTTCCACCTGCGGGAAATCATTGAGCGCGAGATTGGCCCGCAAGCGGGCCTGTTCGCGCCCGCTCGGCTCGCAGGCAATGACGCGCCCGCTGGGGCCGACGGCCGCTGCGGCGAACAGCGTGTAGAGTCCGGCATTGGCCCCGACATCGACGAAAACATCCCCCGGCCGCAGCATCCGGCCCAGAGCGAACATGCTTTCCGGTTCGTAGAACCCATAGGTCGCCACGCAGCGGGACTGTTCGTCGCCGGGCTCGATCAGCAAGCGGGTGCCGTTCAGCCAGGGGAGCGGCAGCGGCGCGGCAAGCCGGGCGAAGGCACGGTCGCGCAGCCGGCCGGCCACGTCTTCGGGCAGCGGCTGTCCCCAGGGGTTGGCAGGCCAGGTATCGTGCCGGGCCAGTTGTGGCACCGCGGCCAGACGATCCAGGGCAAGGCCCGATACCGGCACCCGGCGCGCGGCATGGTGGAGCAGCGTGGCTGCAGCGTCCGGGGTATCGTGCCGTAAGTGAAAGAACACCTCCTGTTGCGCTGGGGCGAGCAGCAAGATCGTGTAGGGCTCTGCGTGTGAGGGGAGTTCCGCGTAGTCAAGGCTGGTGCCGTCAGAGGAGAAAAGCTCGGCCATCGCGCGGCCGCCTTCGACCTCAATCCGGGCCAGAAAACCGAGGAGGTTATCCGCATCGGCCGCATTGAGCTGGAGCCTTAGCCGCACCGGCTCGTCCCTGGCAGATAGGACCTCTTCCGTGGCGATCCCGTCGGGGAACGCCCCGACAGCGGCGAGCAGAGGGCACAACGACGTATCCTGTAACCAGGAGAGTTCGGACATTGGGCTCATCAATGCACCAGGGTCTGCGAGCGGGTGAAGGGCAGGGAAGGCTGAGATAAGGCCACTTTGTTACCGATTGACCTTGCAAATTGCAGATGTCTATACGCTACCCGGTTCTGCGACGGGAGACGAGCGTACAGTGTTGGAAAAGGCCGCACCGCCGGGTGGAACTCACGGGGAATTTCCCGGCGAAACTCGGAAAAGAACGATAGTATATTATAATCCTTGGCAAAATTCCTCGGAAAATCAAGCTTATATGTCGATGCGGGAAGCCGCTACGCGGATCGGCGTCAATCTGATCGCATGCCAGAATGCCGAAGACATCGACGCGGCCGACCCTGATTTCGTGATTTCCATGACCAGTGTGCAGCCGAAGATTTCTCGATATCCGACTTATGTTAATCTACATGAACCGACGCTGTACCTGCACGCGCTGCCAAACCGGTTCCGCAATCTGTTCTCCTACGACGGCTATCTCACAATCTCGGACAGTCTCGAACGCCTTTGCCGGGACATGACGAGCGGGGTCGGCCATCAGGAGATGCCCGGCTTTTTTTACTGCACGCCGCAGATCAACGCGCTTCGCTTCGATTGGGAAGCGCCAGGCATCGCGGACCGGCTTCGGGTGGTTTATTTCGGAACCAACTGGTCGCCGCGCATGCCGCACCTGTTCCGCGCCCTTGATGCAACCGGTGTGCTGCGCATCCATGGCCCAACCCATTCCTGGCAGACGCAGGGCCTTTCCAGCTATGCCGGTCCGGTTCCCTTTGACGGCGTCGGCCCTCAGCGCGCCTATGCCCAGTTCGGCATCGGCCTCGCCATGATGGACGACCGCTGGATTCAAGAAGACGTCATCTCGAACCGTATCTTTGAGATCTCGAGCGTGGGCGCTGTGGCGATCTGCCCAGACATGCCCTGGACCCGCAAATGGTTCGGCGATTTCGTCCTTTACTTCGACGCCTCCAAGCCGGTCGAGGACGTTGCCGAGATCGTCCGTGCCCATCATGCCTTCTGCGTGCGGAACCCGGACCGCGCCGGGGCCATGGCGAGGGAGGCCCGCCGCATTTTCGAACGGCACTTCTCGGCTGAACAGATGCTCAGCAACGCCTGGGACTACCACATCCGCCAGCAGGCCGCCCTCGCCGAACGCCGCGCTGCGATGCCGCCAGCGCCGGAGATCAGCGTCATTATCCGCTGCGGCGGCCGGTCGGAGCAGATGATACGGCGGGCGGTCGATTCCATCCGCAACCAAAGCTATGGCCGCTTCCAGATCATTTTCGCCAAGTACCGCGACATCGACCTCAGCGCGATCGCCGAAGACCGGAGCGGCGCGATCATTGGCTGCACCTCCTTCTTCATCGAAGGCGGCGGCCGGGCGGAAATGCTGTACTCAGCGCTCCGGCATATCGAGACCCCGTATTTCGCCGTGCTCGACGACGATGATTTCTGGCTGCCCGAGCACATGGAAACCCTGTTCCACGCGGGCCGGCTGGTCGATCCGGAATTCGACATGGCCTTCTCCGGGGTCGTGAACTTCGATTTCCCCGTCGCCTTCTCACCCGGCGTCAGCTTCGACCGCAGCATCGGCAGCTTCGGCTTCGTCAATCCGCTGCGGGACGTCCGCGATGTCAGTGACGCCATCTGGGTCTGCGGCTTCGTCGCCCGCAGCGACCTGCTGACGACTGAAATCATGCTCCCGCCAAATATGCGCACGGCCGAGGATTCCCTCCTCGTCTGCCTGCTCGCGCGACGCACCAAGCCGGTCTTCAGTTGGCGGGCCACCGCGTTCTATCGCCGCGATGCGCCGGATGGCTCAAATTGGCGGAACGATCCGCAGCGAGCCGATGACTTCATGGCCCAGACGTTACGCAGCAGCCTCCTTATGGCACCGCGCTGGCTGCCTTCCTCCAGCTTCGCGGCACTTGAGCGGTATCTGCCGGAAGCCCGCACCCGCCTCGGCGCCAGTCCCTTTGGCGAGTTGCTCCATCGGATGGAGATTACGGACGCGGCGTGGCGGATCAACCCCCTTGGCATCGGCTGCGCCGGCGCGAACGGCGCCCAGCTCACTGTCGGCCCTTACTATACGCTCGCGCCAGGGCCCTACCGGCTGGTGGTGATGATCGCTCCGGACGTACCGGAGGGGCCAGAGATCTTGGGTGAGGTCCGCGTTGAGGGGTCGCAATGGCGGGGCACGCTGGGCCGCGGCGAGATCCGCCGCAGTGTGCAGCGGATCATGGTGCCCTTCACCATCGCGCCGGACATGGCCGACACCCTCCTTGAATTTCTTTGCTTCACCTGGGGTACGGGGGGGTTCTCGATCATCTCAATGGCCCTCTACGAAGGCGCCCCGAGCAACACGGAAGCACCCGCCGCACCCGAGCCGCTACGCCGGACCCCGCCACCGCCCGAAATCGCCGCCCCCCAACACCAAACCCCCTTTACGCCGTTCGGGGCGCCGCACCTCGAACAGGAACTGGCCGCCCTGCACGAGTCCACAAGTTGGCGCATGACGGCGCCGCTCCGCGCGGTGGTGCGAACCGTGCGGCGCCAGCCGGATGGGGACATGCTCCGCCTGCCGCCGTCGCCGCATCACGGCCAACCCATCCCAGATCCGGCCGAGATCGAGCGGCGGATCGCAGCGATGCGGACCTCAACGAGCTGGCGGTTAACCGCGCCGCTCCGCGCCGTCGCCCGGACCCTGCGGAACAGCCCTAAAGAATGACGACGGGTGCCGGGCTCGCGCTTGAACGCTTCGCCGCCTGGTACGGTATCGATCTGGCGGCGCTGACCAGCGGTGAGGCCTATCAGATCGACGATTGGGGCGAGGATTTTCGCGGTCCGATCGAGCGGATCCGGCTGGTCGAGAATGGCCGCTTCGGGAACATCGTCCACCAGATCATCCACGCGATCCTGCTCGGCGACCTCATCGGCTGCCGGGAGATCCTTCTCTTTCCCTTCGCTGGCGGTCCGCCGCCGGGGATCGTCGAAGCAGGCGGCTTCCGCGTTCGCATCGGCGCGGCGGAGGCGAGCCTGCCGGCAGCCCCGACGCTGGTCGGGCACTTCTTCAACTCCTACCCCTTTGGCACCGTGCTGCGCGGACTGGACCCGGCCCGCGCTTGGCCGGTGCTGCAGCCCGTGCTGGACAGCCTGTTCACCCATATCGAACAGCCCGCCCGCGCCGCCGCAGGGCGCGGCCTGCTGGCGGCGCATTTCCGGGCGGGTGATATCTTCGCCCACGGCCACAGTCTGGACGACCATCTGGGCAAGCGCTGGTGGACCGGTGCGGTCAACCCCTGGTACGTACAGCCGCCCGCCAGCTTCTACATCGCCGCCATCCGCGCTGCGCTGGAAACTGGAACAGTCAGTGAGGTCCGCCTGGTCTTCGAGGATCGGGGCAACCCCGCGATCGAGGTGGTCGAAGCAGCCCTGGCACGCGACGGTGTCGCGGTCAGCTTACAGTCCCAGGACCTGCTGACCGACGTGGTTACCCTGGCCTCCGCCTCCCACCTCGTCGCCTCCGCAAGCACCATGATCGAGGCCGCGGCGCTCTTCGCGCCTGACCTGCGCTCCTATGCCGCCTTCCGGCAATTCGAATCCCACGCGCATATCCACGGCCGCCTCAGACCGCTATTCGCCGGACTGCTGCGGTCGCGCGGCGTCCATCTTGCGCTCTACCGTGATGCCGGGGACTACATTCCGCCGCTGGGCTGGAATGCCTCGCCGGACCAACTGGCGTTGGTGCGGGACTACCCCCTCACCCGCCTGCTCGCGGTGGCGGATACGCCGCCTGGTGAACCAGCGGGACAGATCCTCGGCTGCGATCTGCGGGACCGGCTTCGCCAGGCCGAGGACGAGGCCGCGAGGCTGCGTCAGGCGATGTTCGAGCAGCGCGCAGCGGCACAAGGCTATCGGGCACAGGTGCAGGCAATGGAGAAGTCCCGCATGTGGCGGTTGACCGCCCCCCTCCGCCGCCTCATCAATGCTGCCCGGCAACCTTAGCATACGCGCCAAACCGCCGCCCCACG
>CAITYE010000120.1 GCA_903896535.1 uncultured Paracraurococcus sp. | reverse complement strand
TGTTGGATCGCGCGATTCAGCGCCTTCGGCGATGCCGCCTCAACGCATCGCGCTCTAGAGCATGCTGCGTTCACATGCGTTCACGCAGCCCGCTCTAGCATGTGTTGGATCGCGCGATTCAGCGCCTTCGGCGATGCCGCCTCAACGCATCGCGCTCCAAGGATGTGGCCGCGGGTATCAGCGGGTAGTCCGGGCCGGGGCCGCGACCGCTCCTGAATTGCTGCTCCCTCCCCCCCCAAGCAGCGCCGCGGTCAGCCCCGCCGCCACCGCCGCGGCGGCTGGCGCCAGAACCCAGGCATTGGGCTGGCTGGGTGGGGCGGCGATCGGCTGGGTCGGGGCAAGGCGCGGCGGGCGTGGCCGCTTGGCCTGCCGGATGCCGCCGCGCGGATTGCCCGCCCCGCGTGCCGGCACCACCGTCTCAACCCCGGCGGGGACGACGATGGTGCTGGTCTGGGCCGCAGCCGGCGCGCCGGCCAGAACAAGCAGGCCAAGAAGCAAGGCGATACGCATAGAATACAATTACACGATAAACTTTGCGGCGGCAACGGCAAATGCTTGTCAGCCCCGCCGGCCGAGCATCCCGCGCGCCACGATCAGCCGCATGATCTCGTTGGTCCCCTCCAGAATCCGATGGACACGCAGGTCGCGCACGATTTTCTCAATCCCGTAATCGGCGAGGTAGCCGTAGCCACCGAGCAATTGCAGCGCCTCATCGGCCACCTTGTGCCCGGTATCGGTGACGAAGCGCTTGGCCATGGCGCAGAAGGCGGTGGCATCAGGCGCGTGGGCATCCAGCTTGCCGCAGGCCCGCCAGAGAAAGGTCCGGGCCACTTCCAACTCGGTCCGCATATCCGCCAGCTTGAACTGGGTATGCTGGAAATCGGCGATCGCGCGGCCGAAGGCGCGGCGTTCCCGGACGTAATCGAGGGCGATCTCCAGCGCCCGCTCGGCGCCACCCAGCGAACAGGCGGCGATGTTCAGCCGCCCGCCATCCAGCCCGGCCATGGCAAAGCGGAACCCCTCGCCTTCCGCGCCCAGCCGGGCACTGACCGGCACCCGGGCGCCCTCGAAGATCAACTGACGGGTCGGCTGGGCGTTCCAGCCCATTTTCTTCTCGTTCGCCCCGAACGACAGGCCCGCGGTGTCCTTCGGGATCAGCAGGGCGGTGACGCCGCCCGGCCCGTCCTCCCCGGTCCGCACCATGGTCAGGTAGAGATCGGCAGCACCGGCGCCCGAGATGAACTGCTTGCTGCCATCCACGATATAACAATCGCCCTCCCGCCGCGCCCGGGTCCGGAGCGCCGCGGCGTCAGAGCCGCTGCCGGGTTCGGTCAGGGCGTAGCTGGCGATCTTCTCCATGCCGATCAGCCCCGGCAACCACGCCCGGCGCTGCGCCTCGTCACCGAAGCGATCGATCATCCAGGCGACCATGTTGTGGATAGAGAGATAGGCCGAGACGGTCGGGCAGCCCATCGCCAGCGCCTCGAAGACAATCGCCGCATCCAGGCGCGACAGGCCGGCGCCGCCGCTCTCCTCGCGCACATAAAGCGCGGCCATGCCAAGGCTCGCCGCAACCCGCATCTCCTCGACCGGGAAGTGCCGCGCCTGATCCCATTCGACCGCCTTCGGCGCCAGGGTCTCACGGGCGAAAGCCAGCGCCGTCTCGCGCAGGGCGGCGGTGGCCTCGGGCAGTTCGAAGGCGGCGGGCGGGGCATCGGCGGGCATGGCGGACTCCTCCAGCCCCGGTATCGGCCCCCGCGCGGGGTGCCGTCCAGGGGCAAGCTGCGGTCGGGTTGCCGAGCGGAGGCCCGCTCGCCACACTGACGCCATGGAGTGGCGAGCCGATCGGCAGCGCAAAGGGCGTTGGACATTGGCGGCCAGCTTCGCCCTGCTGGCCGGCTGCGCCGCGCAGGCCGACAAGTTCGCCGCCCCGTCCGGGCCGGACCAACCCACCGCTCTGCTCGACACGTTCCTGAGCGTTTGCGCCACCCTTGAGGATCGAGCGGTGGCCGATGCCGCCGCCGCACTCGGCTTCGTTCCGCAGCCGGCGCCGGCCGAGAGCAAGCGCTTCGATGGCGATGAGCGGGCCTGGCTGCGTCAGTCCGGGCGGTCCCGCGCCATGCTCCGCTGGGCGCCTGGCCAGGGCGAATGCTCGCTCGCCGCCAGCACTGGCGACCCCGAAGCCGTCGCCAATGCCTTGCAGGCCGAAGCAACACGCGTCGCCGGCGATCGCATCTCGGTCGGCGCGGCGCTGGCCAATGGCATGCGGATCGCGGTTGCCTATCGCACGCCGGCCACGGCGGCGCGCAAGCTGGTCTTCCTCGGCATCCAGGACCGGGCGGAGCGCCGTCCCCTGGTGGTGCTCGTCGCCCGCGCCGAGTCCGCTACGCCGCCCGCGGGGACGCCGCCGCCGCCGCTGAGGTAGCGACCGCCGCTTCCAGCTCGGCCAGCTTGGCCCGGGTGGCGGCGAGGTTGCGGGCCTTCACATGGCCGAAGCCCTTGATGCCAGCGGCCGCTTCGGCGACATCGCAGATCGCCGCGTGGCTGGCTGGCACAAGCTGCGGCAGCAGCCGTTCGATCATCGCCCGGTATTCGCCAGGCAGCGCGCGTTCCATGCGCCGCTCCTCGGTGCGCCCGAAGGGGTCGAGCGGCGTGCCACGCAGCGCCTTGCCGTGGCGCAGCAGGCCCATGGCGGTCAGCATCCAGGGGCCGAAGGCGCGCTTGCGCGGCAGGCCGGTGACCGGATCGGGCCGCGCCATGATCGGCGGGGCAAGTTGCAGTTCAATCCGCTGCGTGCCGCTGAACTGGCCAGCCAGGAAGTCCCGCCATTCCGGCAGGCTGTGCAGCCGTGCGACCTCGTATTCGTCCTTGTAGGCCATCAGCCGATAGAGCTGCACGGCCACCGCGCGGCTCAGCCGTTCCTGCCCCTTCACGTCATGCGCCTCGGCAGCCCGGACACGGGCGACGAAGCCCGCGTATTGCGCCGCGTAATCGGCATTCTGATAGGCCGTGAGGTCGGCGACGCGGCGGGCGATCAGGGCATCGAGACTCTCGGCCTCCGGGGTGATCGGCGCGGGCGGCACGAGGGCTGCCGCGCGGCCAAGCCGGAAGGCGGCCTTGTTGCGCTCGATCTGCGCGGCGTTGAGCTCAAGCGCCCGCTCGATCGCCTCGGCCGAAAGCGGGATCAAGCCGCGCTGATAGGCAAGGCCAAGCAGCCAGACATTCAGATAAATCAGGTCGCCGAGCGATTCCTCAACCGCCTGGATGCCCGGCACCGCGATCACCTCCCGGCAGGTCTCCCGCACCGAGGCGAGCATGCCCTCCCGGTCGTAGCGGGTGCTGGTATCTAGAACGAATTGCGCGGTGGGTTGCAGATCGGCGTTCAGCACGGCGGTGGTCCGCCCGGCGCCGAGCAAGGGCCGCGCGGTGCGGCCCTGCGCCACCACCATATCGGCCGAGATCAGCAGATCAGCCTGCCCCATGCCGATGCGCGGCGCCTCGATGCTCTCCGGCGCCGCGCCGACGCGGCCGATCCGCAGCTGCGCGAAGACGCCGCCGCCCTTCTGCGCAAGGCCGAGCATGTCGACCGAGCGGGAGGGGCGGTTTTCCAGATGCGCCGCCATGCCGAGAATGGCCGAAAGCGCCGTGACGCCCTGCCCACCGACCCCGGCCAGCAGGATGTTCCAGGCCGGCTCGCCCGCGCGCGGCTCCGGCCGCACCGGCTCCGCCAGCGCGGCATCCGCCGCCGGCACCGGCTTCTTCACGGGCTCCGCGCCGAGCAGGGTGACGAAGGACGGACAAAACCCCTCGACGCAGCTCTGATCCTGGTTGCAGGCGCTCTGGTCGATCACCCGCTTGCGGCCGAAAGCGGTCTCCAGCGGCTCCACCGCCAGGCAGTTGGAGGCGCGCGAGCAGTCGCCACAATCCTCGCAGACCCGGGGATTGATCGCGACCCGCCGGTCGGCCGCGGCCTGGGAGCCGCGCTTGCGCTTGCGTCGCCGTTCGGTGGCGCATTGCTGGTCGAAGATCAGGATGGTCACGCCGGGCAGCTCGCGCAGTTCGCGCTGCACCAGGTCCAGCTCTCGCCGGTGGCGGTATTCGATGCCCTTCGGCATCTCCTCGTCATGCTGGTGGCGGGTGGGATCGTCGCTGACGACGACGATCTTCGCCGCGCCTTCGGCGGCCACCTGGGCGGCGATCTCCGGTACCCCGAGATCGCCATCGACGGTCTGCCCACCGGTCATGGCGACCGCGCTATTGACCAGGATCTTGTAGGTCATGTTCGCCTTGGCGGCGATCGCCTGGCGGATCGCCAGGATGCCCGAATGGGCATAGGTGCCGTCGCCGATATTCACGAACATGTGCTTTTCGGTGACGAAGGGCGCCATGCCGAGCCACGGCATCCCCTCGGCGCCCATATGCGTATAAAGATCGGTTTGGCGATCCATGTAGATCGCCAAGGTGTGGCAGCCGATGCCGGCCATGGCGTGGCTGCCATCGGGCACGCGCGTGCTGGTGTTGTGCGGACAGCCTGGGCAGAAATAAGGCGTCCGGTCATGCACCGGATCCGGCTGGTGCTGCGCCAGCGCATCGAGCTGGGCGATCCGGGCGCGGAGCTGTTCGGTCTGCAGCGGCGCGGGCAGGCGGGCGGCAAGTGCGCGCAGCACTTGTCCGGTATCCAACTCGGTGAGGTCGGAGAGCAGGCGGCGACCCTGCTCGTCGCGCTTGCCGACGACCCGTGGCCGGTCATCGAGGTCATAGAGCGCGTCGCGCAGCTGCGGCTCGATCACCGGGCGGCGATCCTCGATCACCATGACCTCCTCCAGCCCGCGGGCGAAGGCACGCGCGCCTTCGACATCGAGCGGCCAGGCGAGGCCCACTTTCCAGATCCGCAGCCCGGCCATGCGGGCGAGTTCGTCGGTGATCCCGGCATCATGCAGGGCTTGCCGCAGCGTCGCATAGCCGCGGCCACGGGCGGCGATGCCGAAGCGGGCCTGCGGGCTATCGACGACGATGCGGTTCAGCCCATTGGCGCGGGCGAAGGCGAGCGCCGCCGGCAGCTTCACCTGCCGCAGCCGCTGTTCCTGCGGGATGGCATGGTCGCGCAGGCGGATATGCACACCGTCGGCGGGGAAGGCGAAATCCGGGAAGATCGGGGCGTAGCTGGCAGGATCGATCAGCACCGTGCCGGCACCGTCCATGGTCTCCGCCACGCATTTCATGCCGACCCAGAGGCCGGCGAAGCGCGACATATCCAGCGCCTTTAGGCCGAAATCCAGGATTTCCGTGACCCCGGCCGGATCGAGCACCGGGATCTCGACATCCATGAAGCTGTATTCGCAGCCGGAGGTGATGGTCGAGGATTTGCAGGACGGATCATCGCCGGCCAGCGCCAGAACG
>CAITYE010000119.1 GCA_903896535.1 uncultured Paracraurococcus sp. | reverse complement strand
GGCAAGGTATCGCTGGCCATGATGATGCGCCGAGCTTCAGGCCAGAGCGCACTCGCCTCTTCTGTCACCCGCTCAACCCCTGGGCCGACGGCGACCAAAGCCTGTGCCGTGCCACATTCGGGACACGCTTCGGGTGGAGCTTCGGTGTGACCGCAATGATGGCATTGCAAGCGGCGATGGGCGCGATGTTCGACCAGCCAGGCAGTGCAGTTCGGACAACGCAGACGATGGCCGCAGTGTCGGCAAAGCGTCAGTGGCGCATAGCCGCGACGATTTAGGAAGAGCATCGCCTGCTCGCCACGGGCCAGTGTTTCGCTGACCGCGGCGATCAGCCGCGGTGACAGGAAGCGTCCTCGCTCCGGCGGGTGTCGCCGCATGTCGATTGTGGTCACCGCAGGCAGCGTTGCCCCGCCATGCCGCACCGGCAGATGAACCAGGGCGTAGCGACCGGTCTCCGCATTTGTCAGGCTTTCGAGAGAGGGTGTCGCGCTGACCAAAACGCAAGCTGCGCCTGCCAAGCGCGCGCGCACGACGGCCATGTCGCGAGCATTGTAGACGACACCCTCTTCTTGCTTGAAGGCGCTTTCATGCTCCTCATCGACGACAATCAAGCCAAGATCAGGGAATGGCAAGAATAGGGCGCTGCGGGCGCCGACCACGACCGTTGCCCCGCCCTCCGCGACCGCTCGCCAGGTAACCCGCCGTGTCGCCGCGCCGATCTCGGAATGCCAGAGCGCCGGCGCCACACCGAAGCGGGCCTTGAACCGTTCCAGCCACTGCGCGGACAGGGCAATTTCCGGCAACAGCACCAGCGCTTGGCGCCCCGCCCGCAATGCCTCGGCGATCGCATCCAGATAGACCTCCGTCTTGCCGGAGCCGGTGACGCCGCTCAGTAAGGTAACGCCGAATCGCTTCGCAGCGACCGCCGTGGCCAATCGCGCAGCTGCCTCACGCTGGACACCGGCCAGCTCGGGACCGGGATAGGCCGGATCCGGAGACGGGAAAGGGCTTCGCCAGGGCAGCAATGCAGGCCGTAGCAACCCGGCGTCAGCCATGCCGCGCAGGACAGCACTTGAAACGCCAGCCCGCGCCGCAAGGGACGCGCCAGCCATAACGCTACCCGGGGCCAACGCCGCCAGGACCTTCCGTCGCTCCGGGGTCAAGCGCGGTTGAGCATTTCCTCCTGGCGGTGGGAGCGTCCAGCCAGCCTGCGGTGCTGGCGGCTCCAGTGCCGCCGGCACGCTCATTGCCATCCGCAGCACAGCCCCCGGCGGGCTGAGCGTATAGTTCGCTACCCAATCGACGAATTGTCGTAAGCTTGAGGTCATGGGCGTTGCCGCAAGGCGCGCACGAATCGGCTTCAGCCGCGCCACAGCCGGCCGCTCGGTGGAATCCATGTCCCAGACCACGCCGATAACCTCGCGCGAGCCGAGCGGCACCACGACAAAATCGCCGGGCGCGACGGCAAGCGTAGCGGGCACTGCATAGTCATAGGCCCCCGCCAAAGGTAGCGGCAGCAGAACCCGCACGTTCTCCGGAGAAGCTGGGGAGCTCGCGTCCATCATGCCAACAAGCGTTCCCAAACCACGGTTTTGCGGCTAACTTTCAACGCCATTGCGCGAGCCTGCCTCCGCGTCTCGTGTTTCGCCAAGGATAGTTCTGCCATGAAGTTCTTCGTCGATACCGCCGAGGTTCAGGAAATCCGTGAACTGGCAGCAACGGGGCTGGTCGATGGTGTTACCACCAACCCCAGCTTGATCGCCAAGTCCGGGCGCAAAATGGCGGAGGTTATAGCGGAAATCTGTGCCATCACGCCGGGGCCCGTCTCGGCTGAGGTCACAGCGACGGATTATGCCGGAATGCTGGCAGAAGGTCGTTATCTCCGGGATATCGCCAAGAACGTCGCGGTGAAGGTCCCACTGACCGAAGCCGGGCTTCACACGTGCCGAACGCTGGCCAATGAGAAGACCCAGGTAAACGTCACGCTCTGCTTCTCGGCCAACCAGGCATTGCTCGCAGCCAAAGCCGGAGCGGCGTATGTCTCGCCCTTCGTGGGCCGGCTGGACGATATAGGCCAGGATGGCATGGCGGTGATTGCCGATATCGTTCAGATCTATCGGAACTACCCGCATCTGAAAACCGAGGTGCTGGTCGCCTCGATCCGGCATCCGATGCATTTGCTGACCAGCGCGAAACTTGGCGCCCAGGTCGCCACTCTGCCCCCAGCGGTGATCCGTCAATTGTTCAAGCATCCGCTCACCGATCGCGGACTGGATGCGTTTCTGGCGGATTGGAAGAAGACGGGCCAATCGATTCTGTGACCGCTCCCGTCGCCGACCGCGAGCCAAACTTGGCGGTCAGCGAGACGCCGCCGAGCCCCGAGGCGGTTGAGGCATATCTTGTTGCCAATCCACGCTTTCTTGCGGAACGATTGCATTTATTCAGGGCCTTGGAGCCACCGCGCCGCATTCACGACGAACGCATCGCGGATCATATGGCAGCTATGCTCGGTGCTGAGCGGCGGCGAGCCCAGGGGCTCGAAGCAGAAATCAATGCCGCTGCTGTCGCTGGTCGTGCGGGCCAGGGGCTGAATTCCCGCGTCCGCCTTGCCGTCCTGGCGCTAGTGCGCTGCACTGATGTTGTGGAGACGGTCACCCAGGAATTCCCGGCATTGCTCGGCCTTGAAGCGTGTACCCTGCTGGGCGAAATGCCGGATCGTTCCGGTGTATTGCCGCTGCCGCGTGGCACGATCAGGCGTCTCCTCTCCGAAGGGCGCGATGCGTTGGTGCGTCAAAATCCGACCGATATTCCTCTGCTCCATGCCGAGGCGGCGTCGCTCGTTGCGCGCGATGCCCTGGTTAGAGTGCCAGTCTGGACCGGCCAATCCTGGTTGCTTGCGCTCGGCGCCCGTGATGCGCAGGCGCTACCGGCGCGTCAAAGCGCTGCGACTTTGAGTTTCCTTGGCCGCGCCGTAGCCGCGGCCCTGGCCCGATGAGTGCCGGCGCGGCGCGCAGCGCATTCCTGGATTGGCTGGCACGAGAACGCCGGGGGAGCCCCCATACGATCGCAGCCTATGGCCGGGATTTATCCGACTTCCTGGGCTTCCTGCGGGGACATCTGGGCGAGGAGCCCGATCTCGCCGCGCTGGCTGGGCTCACGGCGGCCGATCTTCGTGGCTTCCTTGCCTATCGCGC
>CAITYE010000118.1 GCA_903896535.1 uncultured Paracraurococcus sp. | reverse complement strand
CCTGGCGGCATGGCCGGGCAGGAGGGGGGGCGCTTGCTGGCCAGCGGCGATGCGTCCGGCCAATGGCAGCAAGGTGGGCGCGGCGCCGAGATCGGCGTGGCGGAAAGCGTAGCCATCGACCGCGGCGTTGGCGAAGGGCGGTAGCGGCACTGGTGCATGGAGATCGGTTGCCAGGATCCGGCCCTCGGCGGCCGCCAGCCGCAGCGTCTCCGTCTCTGCCACCGGAGGCACGCGGGCGAGGATCAGCGCCGCGGCTGCCTCCACCGAGAGCAGGCCGTCGCCAAAGGCGAAGCAATCGTCGGAGAGCTGCGCCATGTCAGCCCGGCCAGGGCGTCGCGTGGTGCAGCGCGAAATCGGCGATCCGCTCGATATCGTTGAGCTCCGCCCAGGGTAGCCCGCCCGGTGGTGCGGTGTCGCTGGCCACCGCGACGATGCGGGGATCATCGGGATGCAGCCAGGGCTTGGCGTTGGCGGTGCGGCGCACCTCGATTTTCGGATGCGCGGCCTGCTTGAAACCTTCGACGATGACCAGATCGACCGGCGCGAACTGGCGCAGCAACTCGGCCAGCGGGGGTTCCGGTGCGCCACGATGTTCGGTGAGCAGGGCCCAGCGCTGGGATGACGCGACCAGGACCTGCTGCGCCCCGGCCGTGCGGTGGGCATGGCTATCCTTGCCGGGGGTATCGATGTCGAAGCGGTGATGCGCGTGCTTCATGGTGGACACGCTGATCCCGCGGGCCGCCAGGCAGGGGATCAGGCGGGTGAGCAGGGTGGTCTTGCCAGCCCCGCTCCAGCCGGCGAGGCCGATGAGCTGCATGACCCTCTTCTAGAGCGGGATGCGTTGAGGCGGAATCGCCGAAAACGCTGAATCCCGCGACTACACACACATTAGAGCGGGATGCGTGAGCAAATGCGAACGCAGCATGTTCTAATCCGCCCCGGCCGCCTTTGCATCCCGCGGCGTGACCGTCTGCCGGGCCTTGGTCACCTGGGCCTCGACCCAGCGGTCGTGGTGTTCCTTCGCCCAATTGTAGTCGACCTGCCCGGTCCCCATGGCGTCGAAGGCGCCCTCCATGCCGACCGAGCCGATATAGATATGCGCGAGCATCGCCGCGAACATCAGCGCCGCCAATACGCCATGGACGATGTAGGCAAGCTGCTGCCCGCCGATATCGGTGACGCTGAAGGGGAAGATCAGCACATAGCCGCTGGCGGCGACGATCCCGCCGCCGAACACGGTCAGCCAGAACACCGTCTTCTGCCCGGCATTGAAGCGGCCCGCCCCGGGATGGCCATGGCCCATCAGCCCGCCGGCCTGCTTGAGCCAGGCGAGGTCGGCCTTCTCCGGCACATTATCCCTGGCCCAGAGCAGCAGCATGACGACGATGCCGAGGGTGAAGGGAAAAGCCAGGAAGTTATGCGCGTACTTGCCGGCCTGGGTCAGCGCCGTGAAGGCTACCGGGCCGATCACCGGCAGCAGCAGGTGCCGGCCGAAGGTCAGGTTCAGGCCGGTCAGGCCGAGGATGAGGAAGCTGGTCGCGACCATCCAGTGATTGGCCCGCTCCAGCAACGAGAAGCGCTGCAGGGTGTGGCCGGACCAGCCGCCGGCGATGCGGATGCGGCCGCGGACCAAGAAGAACAGCGCCAGCAGCCCGCCCATGCCGAGCACGGCGATGCCGGCGATCCAGGCCAGCGTCCGGTTATGGAAGCCGCGCCAATCAAGCCCCTCGGGCTGGATCAGGTTGGCGGCCTGCTGGTCCGGGATGCTGACCCGGCCGCTGATCCGCTCGCCCTTCAGTGCGGCCCGGAATTCGAGCTCGGAGGCCGAGAGCTGGCCGCGATCGGTGAAGGGCGGCGGCGCTGCGGTCTGGGCCAGGGCGGGCCCCGCGGCGCACAGCGCCAGCAACAGCGCGAGGATGCGGATCATGCCGGCATATCCTCCTGGTAGGCGGTGCGCCAGCCCCAGGCGCCCGAGCCATAGCCGCGCCGGGTCACCCGTTCCTTGTAGATCGCGGCGATGATCTGGCCGTCGCCGGCCAGCAGCGCCTTGGTGCTGCACATCTCCGCACAGATCGGCAGCTTGCCTTCGGCCAGACGATTGGCGCCGTACTGGATGTACTCCACCGCGGTATCGTCCGCCTGCGGACCGCCGGCGCAATAGGTGCACTTGTCCATCTTGCCGCGGCTGCCGAAATTGCCCAGCTTCGGGTACTGCGGCGCGCCGAACGGGCAGGCGTAGAAGCAATAGCCGCAGCCGATGCAAAGGTCCTTGTCGTGCAGCACCACCGCATCGGCCGTGGTGTAGAAGCAGTTCACCGGGCAGACCGCGGCGCACGGCGCATCCGTGCAATGCATGCAGGCCATGGAGATCGAGCGTTCGCCGGGCTTGCCGTCATTGAGGGTGACGACGCGCCGGCGGTTGATGCCCCAGGGCACCTCGTGCTCGTTCTTGCAGGCGGTGACGCAGGCGTTGCACTCGATGCAGCGGTCGCTGTCGCAAAGAAACTTCATCCGCGCCATGGTCAAGCGCTCCTGATCTGGCAGAGGGTGACCTTGGTCTCCTGCATGAAGGTCACAGGGTCGTAGCCATAGGTCGTCAGCGTGTTCACGCTTTCGCCCAGCACGATCGGGTCGGTGCCGGCCGGATAGAATTGCCGGCGATCCTCGCCCATCAACCAACCGCCGAAATGGAAGGGCATGAAGGCGACGCCCTTGGCCACCCGTTCGGTGACCAGCGCCTTCACCCGCGCCTTGCTGGCATTCTCCGGCCCGGTCACCCAGACCCATGCGCCGTCGCGGATGCCGCGTGTGCTTGCATCCGCCGGATTGATCTCGACGAACATATCCTGCTGCAGCTCGGCCAGCCATTTGTTGGACCGGGTCTCCTCCCCGCCGCCCTCGTATTCGACCAGCCGGCCGCTGGTGAGGATGATGGGGAAGTTCTTGCTGACCTCGGCGCTGCGGTTCTGCACGCTTTGGCCCAGATGCGGCATGCGGAAGCCGCGCCGGTCGGGCAGGGTTGGGTATTTGGCGATCAGGTCCGGTCGCGCGGTGTAGATCGGCTCACGGTGGACCGGCACGGGATCGGGCAGGTTCCAGGCCACCGCGCGCGCCTTGGCATTGCCGAAGGGCGAGCAGCCATGGTCCAGCGCGACCCGGATGATCCCGCCGGAGAGGTCGGTGGACCAGGCGGCGCGATCGATATTGGCGCCGAAGTGCCGCTCCAGCGACGCCTTCTCTCCGGCGGTCAGATCGTCGAACCAGCCCAGGCGCTTCAGTACCGCGACGGTGAATTCCGGATAGCCGTCCTGGATGTCGGAGCCCTTGGAGTAGCTGCCTTCGGCCAGCAGGGTCTGACCCTCGCGCTCCACGCCGAAGCGGGCGCGGAAGGTGCCGCCGCCCTCCTTCACGTGCAGGTTGGTGTTATAAAGGATATGGGTGCCGGGGTGCTTGATCTCGGGCGTGCCCCAGCAGGGCCAGGGCAGGCCATAGACCTCCCCGGCGACCGGCGTCCCCGGTTTGCCGCGCAGCGTCGTCAGGTCGAAGGCCGCCTGATTGGCCATGTGCAGCTTCAGGCGCTCGGGCGACTGCCCAGTATAGCCGATGCTCCAGAGGCTGCGGTTCATCTCCTGCAGGACGCTTTCGGCCACCACCTTGCCACCCGGCGCTTGGATGCCGGCGAACATCCGCTCACCAAAGCCCAAACGCTGAGCGAGGGCGTGGATCACGTCGTAGTCGTTGCGGCTTTCGAAGATCGGCTCGACCACCTTCGAGCCCCATTGCAGAGAGCGGTTGGACGCGGTGCGGCTGCCATCCATCTCGAAGCTGGTGCAGACCGGCAGCAGATAGGTGCCGTTGCGGCGGTTCGAAAGCTGGGAGTAGTTCGTCGGATGCGGATCGGCGACAACGAGAAGCTCCAGCTTCTCCATCGCCTTCAAGCTCTCGGGCATGCGGGTGACGGTGTTGCCGCCGTGGCCGAACACCATCATCGCCTTGAAGCTGCTGGGCTGCTGGACATAGGCCTCGCCATCGGCGGCGGTCTTGTCCTTCTCCCCCGGCATCATCGTCGCGTCGAACCAACGGGTGGTCGGGATGCCCGGCATCTCCATCAGCGCCTTGGAGGCGAAGCGGGAGAGCAGATACTCGTACTCCACACCCCAGCAGCGCGCCCAATGCCGCCAGGCATTTTCATCCAGCCCGTAATAGCCAGGCAGCGTCGTCACATCGAGGCCGAGATCGGTCGCGCCCTGGACGTTGGTATGGCCGCGGAAGATGTTCGCCCCGGTCCCCTCGGCGCCGACATTGCCGGTGGCCAGCAGCAGGATCGAATAGGCCCGGACATTGGCGGTGCCGACGGTCTTCTGCGTGGCACCCATGCACCAGATCAGCGTGGCGGGTTTTTCGGTGGCGAAAGCCTGCGCGACGCGCTTCAGCTGTTCGCCCGGCACGCCGGAGACGCGCTCCACCTCCTCGGGCGTCCACTTGGCGACTTCCTTGCGGATCTCGTCCATGCCGTAGACGCGCTGGCGGATGAAGGCCTTGTCCTCCCAGCCATTCTGGAAGATGTGCCAGAGCATGCCCCAAATCACCGGAATGTCGGTGCCCGGGCGCAGCCGGACATATTCGGTGGCGTGCGCAGCGGTGCGGGTGAAACGTGGATCGATGACGATCAGCTTGGCGCGGTTCAGCTCCTTGCCGGCAAGCACATGCTGGAGCGAGACCGGATGCGCCTCCGCCGGGTTGCCGCCCATGATGATCATGGTGCGGGCGTTGCGGATATCGTTGTAGCTGTTGGTTTGCGCGCCGTAGCCCCAGGTATTGGCAACGCCCGCGACGGTCGTCGAATGGCAGATGCGCGCCTGATGGTCGACCGAGTTGGTGCCCCAGAAGGCGGCGAACTTGCGGTAGAGATAAGCCGCCTCGTTGGTGAACTTGGCGCTGCCGAGCCAGAAGACGCTGTCCGGCCCCGCCTGCTGGCGCAGATCGAGCAGCTTGCGGCTGATCTCATCCAGCGCCTGGTCCCAGCCGATGCGCTGCCATTGCCCATCGACCAGCTTCAGCGGGTATTTCAGGCGGCGATCGCCATGCACCAGCTCGCGCACCGCCGCGCCCTTGGCGCAATGCGTGCCGCGGTTGATCGGGCTGTCCCAGCTCGGCTCCTGGCCGACCCAGACGCCGTCCTGGACCTCCGCCGTCACCGTGCAGCCGACCGAGCAATGGGTGCAGATGTTCTTGACGATGCGCATGGGCTTTTCGGGGTTGCGCACCGCCATGGCCGCGCCGCTCGCCTGCGCCCGGCCGGCGCCAAAGACCCCGAGCGCCGCGAGGCCCGCGCCGCCGAGACCGGCCTGGCGGAAGAAGCCGCGACGATCGAGCGCGCCGGAGGCGAACCCCTCATAGGTCTCGGCGAGGCGCTGGCGGGCGATACGCCCCTCATTGCGCTTGATCAGCATGGCGCGGCTCCTACTCGTAGCCGTTGGTGCGGTAAAAGGTCTCGACATGCGCGCTCGGCCGATAGCGGGCGGCGGTGCGCGTGGTGGCGTTTTCCTTGCGGGCGTCCTTGGCCGGCACCGCATCGGCGCGCTGCGCCGCAGCGGTCCCGATGGCCGCCGCCGCGCCGGCGGTCCCAAGGCCAAGGGCCCGCAGGAAGTGGCGTCTTTCGCCGGTGGCGGTGTCGCGCGACATGCTTTGTGCTCCTCGCCTCAGGCCGGCAATGCCGCCGCGGCGGTCTCGATGTCGAAAAACACGCGGCCCAAATGGCCGGCCGCGCGGTAGAAGCGGGCTGCCGCCGCGCCTTCGATGTCGGCGCAACACCGGGCGGCCCAGGGGCGCAGGTGGCGGTCGAAGAAGGCATCGGCATCGCCGGTGAAGCGGCCCTCCAGCATCCCGGCCATCACCTCGCAGCAGAAGGCGATGTGGTCTTCCGGGTCGGCCTCACCGGCTGCGCGGGCAATGCCATGCGCGGCGAGCATTGCCCGCAGTTCGGCCAGCGGCCGTTCGTGGAGAAAGCCGGTGAGGTAATAGGAGGCGTAGGGCAGCACCTCGCCGCGTCCCACGCCGACGAAAAGATCGAAATATTCTGCCCGAACGGACTCAGTGGTCGCATCCCGCGCCGCCGCCGCGAGGCGACCGAGGGCGGCGCCGAACTCACCCGGGGCCGGCGCAAGCGCGGCCAGTCCGCGCAGCAGCGCGGCATCCGGCGGGGCCGCCAGCAGCCGCGCCAAAAGCGCCAAGGCGCGCGCCCGTTCTGGTTCAATAGCCGCACTCATTACGATTTTTTATACATTCCCGATTAATGTTTTTTCTTGAGCAAACCTGTAGGACTTCGAGAAAAGTCGCATATTCCGGGCGTAACACACAAGGGGGCAAACCCCATTATGCAGGCACGGCCCCGCCATGGCGTTGGCGCGCCGGGCCGGCGGGTTCGTCCCCTGCCAACAAGACCGTTGGCGAGGCGGGCGGCGCGGGGGCGACGATGGCAACGGCCGGCATGGCCGGGGGTGCCGGCTCTGCCACCTCTGGCGCTTCGACTGGCGCGTCGATCGCGCCGATCGCCTGGGCCAGCAGCCGTCCGACCTCGCCGCTCAGGCTGATGGCGAAGCCGGGCACGCCATCCGGGGCGTTGAAATCCCAGGCGTAATCCGCCGGTCCGACGAAGTCGCGGATGGCCGGATCAAGGGCCCAGAGGCGCCGCAGCGCCGCCTGGCGCAACAGCGGCGAGACCTGCGGCCCCAGCGCATCGCGCAGCGCGGCCAGGTCGGTGGCGCCCTCGATCGCGGCCAGCGCCGCCGGATCGATCGCGGGCGCCGGCGTCGCCTCCTCCGCCGCCTCGGGCAGGGGGGCCGGCTGCGGCGCCGTGACCTGGGCCGGCGGAGGAGGCGCGGCGGTTGGGGCGAGGCCACGCTTGCGGCGCGACCAGCGGGCAAGGAAGCCCGGCGCCTCGCTCATGGCCCGGGCCGGCGGCGGCCGAGCGCTTCCGGGTCCGCCCGATCGCGCCGCCGCTTATGGAAGGCTTGCTCGACATGATGCGCCGCGACGAAGCGCGCCACAGCCGCGTGCAGCGCCTCCGGCATCGGCAGGGATTCCAGCAGGTCGGCGCCGGAATCGGCGAATTGCTGCACCTCCCCGACATCCACCGTGGCGGTCAGCAGGGCCATGCCCGGTGCCGCGTCCACCGGCCGCAGCACGACGAAAAGGCGTGGCGGATCGGCGGCGAGGTTCTCCAGGTAATTCGGCGTATCGGTCGGATAGAGCGCCACCTCGACCAGGCCGGCGAAGAACAGCGTCCGGCCATCGGCCTCTCGCAGCACCGTCCAGTCCGGCAAATCGGGTGGCGCGACCAGTGCCTCGACCGCTCGCCAGCCATGCTCGGCCCAGGGGCTCGTGGCCGGCCGGCGTTCGGCCAGAATGCCGAGCACGAAGCGCTCCGTGCCGGGTGGTTCGAGGCGCGGGGTCATCCATCCTCCCTGAGTGGCAGCCCGGTGAGCAGGTTCTGCGGTTTCATGCGCACCTGCTGCGCGGCATCCATGGCGAGCGCCAGATAGACCGGCCGTTCCCGCGCCCGCGCCAGCACGCGGGCGGGATCGGCGAATTCCAGGCGTGCCAGCCAGAGAATGCGGGCCAGCCGGGCCTGTGCCACGTCCCGGCCCTGCCAGAGGTCATTGGCGATCGCCGTTGCCTCGGGATCCAGGCCGACATGCCAGGTCCAGTTGGCATCCTCGATCACCGGCACCGGGCGGATCTGGACTGCCTCACCCAGCAGATGGACGATGAAGGCTTCGAGGGCCTGGGCGAGGCCCTGCTGGCCCGGCCGCCCCTCGGCGATGTCGAGCGCGAGGTCATGGGCGTCCGAGCGGGCGGCGTAGCCGGGGGCGTTCGCCGCCGACAGCACCTCGATCTCCGCCAGCGGTGAGGCGCCCGCTTCGGCCAGCAAGCGGCCGAGCGCGCCGGTCCGCGCGCCTTGCCCCTCCAGGTATTCGGTATCGGCGAGCAGCGTCGCACCCTGGGTCAGCGCCGCCCGCTGCGGCCGCCAGAACAGCTCCGCCGCCCGCAGGGCGAAGGCATCGCTCACCCCGGCGCAGGCGGCGCGGACGATCAGATGCGTCAACATCTGCAGGAACAAGGGTGGCACCCCGCGGACATCGCCGCGATAGAGACCGCACCAGGCCGCCTCCAGCGTCCCGGCCGCCTGCACCCGGTCGCGGAAGGCCAGGAAGACCTGCCAATTCTCCCGCGCATCCGCATCGGCGAGCAGCGCCGGATCGGCCACGGCCAGCGGTGCATCGAGCAGCCTTGCATGCAGCGCGCGCTCGGCCGCGCAGGCCTCCTCGGGCGGCAGCAATTCCGGCCGGGCGAGGAAGGCGCGCCACAGATCCGGCGTCGGCAGCAGGCGGCCGGCGGCATCGCGATCGCAGAGCTGATGCCCCGACGCGGTCCAGAATTCCGCCGGCGCCGTCACAGTCGGGTCAGATCCGGTCGCATCGGTCCTTCTTCCTGCCCGTCCGGGAGAATGGCGAAGACCGGCGCCTGGTCGCGCCGGTGCAAGGTGCGGAACCGCTCGCGCACCGCGCCCTCCTCCAGGCTGCGGGAGAGCGCCAGCACCGTGCCAGGCGGATGCTCGCAGAGCGAGGCGGCGAAGGCCAATTCCTCGGCTGCCGCGGCCTGCGCGGCGGCGGCGTCCGGGGCCCCATAGGTGGCGGCGATATGCGCAGCGAGGCTGCCGAGCGCAGCCGCATGTTCGGCCTCGCTGGCCTCGGCCACCTCGACCAGGGTCGACCAGCCGAAACTGCCGAGGCCAAGGAAACCGGCGCGGAAGGCCTGCCGCTGCTTGCCGCCGAGGCGGGCGGGATCGCCCTCCCAGAACGCGAAGCCGCCGGGCACCGCCCACTCCCCGGGGGCGGCCGCACGATCGAAGATGACAGTGTCGGAGGCATCGAGCCTGAGGGTGCGTGGCAGCTTCATGGGCAAAGCGGCAGCCGCCGATCGGCCAGCAGCAGTTCGCTGCTTGCCGGATCGATGCCGCGCGCCCCCGCCGGGGCGACGAGGCGTGCGAGGTAGGTTTCGCACAGCCGCTTCGGGCCGCGCGCTTGCCAGTCATCGAGCCCCGCCATCAGGTGCCGGGCCCAGGCAGCGATCAGCACGGCGCCGTCATGTGCGTCCCAGCCCTCCTCGGCGAGCGTGGTCCTATCCGGCGTCAATCCAGGCTCGGCCGTGTCCACCCCGCTGGGCGCGAGGGCAACGGAGAGGCCGATCACCAGCCAATCGGGCACCGCCGCCGGCAGTACCCCTGGCGGGGCGGCCAGGCTGAGCGCCCCGCACGCCGCACCGTTCACCAGGATTTTGCCTGGCCAGCCGAATTGCACCGGAATCTCCGCGGGGCTGCCATGGGAGAGCGCGTCGGCCAGCGCATTGGCGCCCGCGAGCAGGACGAGGCGCGCGGCGGCCAGGGGCAGCTCCGGCTCCAGCACCAGCGCCGCCTCGGCGCACGCGGCGGTGCCGAACCACAGCAGGGTACCGGCCCCCTGGGCCGGCGCCACCGCCACCGCGCGCGCCATCGCATCACCGCCCTCGCGCAGGGCGACCGGGGTGAAGACGCTTGGCAGGGGTGGCAGGCGGGTGTCTCGCATCGGCCTCTCTCCGGCCATATATGGCCGGAAAGTCGCCCCGCCCAGCGACTGCCGGAGATTTCCCCCTTGGCCGAGCGCATCGCCTTCGTCTGTAGCTGTGAGGACAGCATGCCGCTGGACCAGGCGGCACTCGCCCGTGGCTGCGACGCTGCCGGGGTGGAGCTGCGCATCGCCGAGCATCTCTGCCGCGCGCAGCTCGACCGCTTTCGCGCGGCGGTGGCCGAAGGCCGGCCGATGACCATCGGCTGCACCCAGGAAGCCGCCCTCTTTGCCGAGGAAGGCCCGGCTGCGGCGCTCAGCTTCGCCAATCTGCGCGAGACCGCGGGCTGGTCGGCAGAGGCGGCGCAGGCTGGCCCAAAAATGGCCGGCCTTCTCGCCGCCGCCGCGATCCCCGCGCCGGCGGTGCCCCTGGTGGCGCTGGAAAGCGCCGGCGTCACGCTGCTTCTCGGGCGCGATGAAACCGCCCTGCAGGCGGCTCAACGGCTGGCCGACCGGCTGGATCTGACGGTGCTGCTGACCGGTGAGGCGCCGGTCGCGCCGCTGGCGCGCACGGTCTTCCCCGTGCTGCGCGGTCGGGCGCGGGCCGCAACCGGCTGGCTTGGCGCCTTCAGCGTGACGGTCGATGGCTACGCGGCGCCGGCCGCTTCCTCGCGCGGGGAATATCGCTGGGGGACGCGCCGCGACGGGGCGGTCAGCCGCTGCGACCTGCTGCTGGACCTGACGGGCGGCCCGCCGCTGTTTCCGGCGGCGGCGGAGCGACAGGGCTATCTGCGGGCCGACCCGGCCGATGCCGCCGCGGTCGAGCGGCTCTGCTTCGAGGCTGCGAACCTGGTGGGGGAGTTCGATCAGCCGCGCTTCATCGCCTTCACGCCGGGGCTCTGCGCACATAGCCGCAATAAGCGCGCCGGCTGCACCCGCTGCCTCGATCTCTGCCCGACCGGGGCGATCGCACCGGGCAAGGACAGCGTCGTCCTGACCGCCGAGATCTGCGCGGGCTGCGGCGCCTGCGCGGCGGTCTGCCCGACCGGCGCGGCGAGCTACGCGCTGCCGCCGCCGGCCACCACCCTGGCGCGGCTGCGGGCGCTGCTGCGGGGCCATGCGGCGGCGGGTGGCGCCGATCCGGTGCTGCTGCTGCACGATGCGCGGCACGGCACGCCGATGATCGAGGCGCTGGCCCGCCATGGCGAAGGGCTGCCGGCGCGCGTCCTGCCGCTCGCCGTGCACTCCGTCGCTGCGCTTGATCTGGCGCCGCTGCTGGCTGGCCTTGCCTGGGGCGCGGCGGGGCTGCGCGTGCTCTCGACCGGGCGTCGGGCGGAGGGGCTGGACGGCGTCCTCCGCAACCTCGACCACGCAGCAGCGGCTTTGGCGGGCTTCGGCCTTGAAGGCGCGACGCCACGGCTGGCGGCGATCGAGACTGACGATCCTTTCGCGCTGGCCGCGGCGCTGGCCCCGGCGCTCGGCTTACGGACGGGCTGGCAGCCGGCTGATTTCCTCGCGCTGGGGACATCGCGGGAGGTGACCGGTCTCGCGCTGCGCGCGCTGCGGCCGCCGCAGGCACCGGACGTG
>CAITYE010000117.1 GCA_903896535.1 uncultured Paracraurococcus sp. | reverse complement strand
GCTGAACTTCCATGAGTTCAACCGCGGCAAGCGCTCCGTCGCGCTCGACCTGAAGACCGCGGCGGGGCGAGAGGCGCTGCACGCGCTGTTGGCCGAGGCTGATATCCTCGTGCACAACATGCGCCCCGGCGCGCCAGAGGCGCTCGGCCTCGGCCCGGCGGAGACCACGGCGCGGCATCCGCGGCTGATCTATTGCAACATGGGCGCCTTCGGCCATCGCGGGCCGCTAAAGGATCGGCCGGGCTACGAACCGCTGCTGCAGGCCTTTGGTGGGCTGGCCGCCATCACCGGGGAACCGGATGGGCCGCCGGTGCGCATGGGCGCCTCGGTGGTCGATCAGGGCACGGGGATGTGGACGGTGATCGGCGCCCTCTCGGCCCTGCAACAGCGGGCGCGCACCGGGCGCGGCTGTGTCATCGATACCTCGCTGTTCGAGACGGCCTTCCTCTGGGCCGGGCAGAAGATCAGCGCCTATGTGAACCAGGGCCGCCTGCCGGAACGCCACGCCAGCGGCCATCCCGGCTTCGTCCCGTACGAAGCCTTCGCAACCGCTGACGGGCCGCTGCTGGTCTGCTGTGGCAATGACCGGCTGTTCGCCAAGCTGGCGGTGGAACTCGGCCATCCCGAATGGGCGGCCGATCCGCGCTTCACCAGCAACCGCCAGCGCTTGGCCCATAAGGCAGACTGTCTGGCGCTGGTTGCCGGCGCACTGGCGGCGCGGCCGCGCGCGGAATGGCTGGAGCGCCTGGTCGCCGCCGGCGTGCCCTGCGCGCCGATCAATAGCATCCCCGAATTGCTAGAGGAGCCCCAGGCCCAGGCCATTGGCATGCTGGCGACGCCGCCGGGCGAGGATTTCCGCGTCATCGCCCTGCCGCTCAGCTTTGATGGCGAAAGGCCGCAGCCGCGCGCCGGGGCGCCGCGCCTGGACCAGCACCGCGGCGCCCGCTTCGACGAAGGTTGAAACGCGGGCCCCGGCTGCGCATATCGCCGGCCCGGACGATGAGCGACGGAGGCTGGGATGAGCGAGACGGCAGAACGGCATGAATTCGGCGCCGAGGTGGGGCGGCTGCTCGATCTCGTCGTCCACGCGCTGTATTCGGAGCGCGAGATCTTCCTGCGGGAGCTGGTGGCCAATGCGGCCGATGCCGTGGATCGCCGGCGCTTCGAGGCGCTGCGCGGCCCCGCGCTCGGCCAGCCGGCCGAAGCCAAGCTTCGAATTCTTCCCGACAAGGCCGCGCGCAGCCTGACCATCAGCGATGCCGGAATCGGCATGAGCAAGGCCGAGCTGGCCGAGCATCTCGGCACCATCGCGCGTTCGGGCACGCTGGCCTTCGCCCGCTCCCTGACGACGGCGGAGGATGCGGAGAAGCCCAGCCTGATCGGGCAATTCGGCGTTGGTTTCTATTCCGCTTTTATGGTCGCTGACCGGGTCGAGGTCACCTCCCGCCGCGCTGGGACGGAGGAGGCCTGGCTCTGGGCCTCCGACGGCCGGGGCGCCTATACGCTGGCGCCGGCCGAACGCGCCGAGCCCGGCACCGATATCGTCCTGCACATGAAGAGTGACGCCGAGGAGTTCCTTGAGCCCCTCCGCCTGCAAGCGGTCATCCGCAAATGGGCGGATCACATCAGCATCCCCATCGCCCTGGTCCATGACGGCAAGGAGGAGGCGGCGAACGAGGGCACGGCGCTGTGGCGCCGGCCCAAGGCGGAGATCACCGCCGAGCAATATGCCGAGTTCTATCGCCACGTCGCGCATGCCTTCGACACTCCCTGGGCGACGCTGCATTGGCGGGCGGAGGGGGTGCTGGAGTTCAGCGCCCTGCTCTGCATCCCCGGCATGCGCCCCTTCCAGGCGGTGGAGGGCGAGCGCGAGAGCCGCGTACGGCTGCATGTCCGGCGCATGTTCATCACCGACGATGGCCAGCTGCTGCCGCCCTGGCTGCGCTTCGTCGCGGGCGTCGTCGATACCGAGGACCTGCCGCTGAACGTCAGCCGGGAGATGCTGCAGGCGACGCCGGTCCTGGCGCGCATCCGCAAATCCCTGGTCGGACGCGTGCTGGGCGAGCTGAAGACCCGCGCCAAGGAGGCCGAAGATTACGCCGGTTTCTGGGAGAATTTCGGTGCCATCCTGAAGGAGGGCGTTTGGGAGGATGCCGAGCACCGCACGGAGGTGGCGGGGCTGCTGCGCTTCCGCTCCTCCGCCGTCGCGGGCTGGACCTCGCTGGCCGACTATGTCGGGCGGATGCGGGAGGGGCAGGAGGCGATCTACCTGCTGGCCGGGGAGGATGCCGCGACGCTGGCGAAATCCCCCCAGCTTGAGGGCTTCGGCGCCAAGGGCGTGGAGGTGTTGCTGCTGACCGACGGCATCGACGCCTTCTGGCCGGAACAGCTGGGCCGCTTCGAGGACAAGCCGCTACAGAGCATCACCCAGGGCGGCATCGACCTCTCCAAGGTGGCGGGCGAGGCGCCGGCCGGGGAGGCAGCCGATATCGGTCGGCTGCTGGCCCGGCTGCGGGAGGAGCTGAAGGACCAGGTCGCGGAGGTGCGTGGCACCGATCGCCTCGTCGATAGCGCGGTGGTGCTGGCGGCCGGCGCCTATGGCCCGGATCTGCATTTGCAGCGGATGCTCCGCCGCGCCGGCCGGGGCGGGGAGGGCGGGCTG
>CAITYE010000116.1 GCA_903896535.1 uncultured Paracraurococcus sp. | reverse complement strand
AAGCGCAGCACCCAGTCGCGGACGATCTGCAACGTCACGTCACCCAGCAGCGCCAACTACGAGCGGGTGCCGCCATCATAGATCGCCGCCAATGCCAGCAGATGACGGGCTTGGGACGCATCCTTGCTCCGCTTGGCCAGCCGGCGAAGATCGGTGGCGCTGAAATCCAGACGTAGGGCGAAGGCACGCGGCATGTTGATACCTCTAGGGACCACCAGCGTGAATCACATCAGCGCCGCGTCAGGGAATCCTCTTCTTGAGTCACAAGCCGTGGGGTTTAGTATCAAGTCATTGAAAAAAAACGGCGCAGCCGGGAAGACTCGAACTCCCAACTCCCAGACCAGGCCGCGTCCGATACCTTGGGGTCAACCCCCGCCACCTGGAACATCAAGCCCGACGAGGCGGTGCCCTACCTCATCTGAGCGATCCAGCAGCACCAGGATTTGATCCTCGCTCTGACAGACCGCTTGGCAACCCTCGAAGCTGCGACAACTGCGGGAGGCAGCAATCCCTGATCCTGCGATTAAGCCAGTGCTGGGGGTGGGCGTGAAGGCGGCCGTGGCAGGTGGGGTGGCGCGGGTGCTGATGGCGCTACATTCCGGCAAGTATCGGTGGCTCGCCCTAATGATCGAGGCGATCAAGGGACTGAGCGCGCTGGTGGATGCTTTGGGGCAGGGGCGAGCTGAATAGCCCGATTCATCTTCGCCCTTGATGGCGCCCAAGGTCAACGACGTGTTCTCCTGGAATGGTGCTATTTCAGGGGAACAAAAGACCAGCGTAGCATTGCGGACGGCGAACTGCGCCGAGAGTGAGACAGAGCCCTAATTCGGCGCTTATCCAAAATTTAGTCAGCCAAATCCGATTCAAGTTGTCTCGCCTGCTTCAGCGGGCGGCCAGACGCACGCCCTGAAGACGGATCAGGCCATCGGGGTGGGTCTGGAAGCCGCTCACGCGGTCCGTCATCGCCCAGAACAGCTTGGCGTGGTATAGGAAAATATGCGGGAGGTCGGCGAGGTAGATCGCGCTGGCCTGGCGATACAGCGCCTGCCGCGCGGCGGTGTCCGTGAGCGTCCGTGCCTGGGCCAGCGCTTCATCAAAGCCCCGATTGCAGTAGCGGCCCCAATTGATGAAGCCGTCGCATTGCAGCCAGATGCTGATATTCGCATCCGGGTCCGCCCGGCCCGACCAGATGACAATGGCCGCTTCATAATCGCCACGGTCGGTCTGCGCGTTCAGCGCGCCGGTTTCCAGAGCCTGCACCTGGATGGCGAAGCCAGCCTCCGCCGCCATGGACTGGATCACCTCACCCACCTGCACATCGACGGCGGAATTGGCCACCAGCAGGGTGAACGCTGGGCGCGGGATGCCCGCCTCGGCCAGCAGGCGGCGCGCCCGCTCCACATCACGCGCGGGCACCGGATGGGCCTCGTTGTAGAAGGCGGTGCCGGGGGCCTGGGCCTGGTTGCTGGGCACGAAGGCGCCATCAAACACCACTTGATTCAGCGCGCGGCGGTCAATCGCCGCTTCTAGTGCCTCACGCACTTTCGGATTGCTCAGCGGGCCGCTGGCGCGTGGGCCATTGGCCACATTGATCGTCATAGTGAAATAGCCCAGCGCTGTGCTCTCCTCCACGCGCAGGCCGCGCTGGCCGCGCACCTGCCGCAGGTCGGTGGGGGCCAGACGCTCCATCATCTCAAGCGCGCCGGAGCGCAGATTGGCCAGCCGCACATTCGGCGCGGGCACGGGCACATAGACCACCTGCTGCAGGTGGATGGCCTGGGCATTCCAGTAGCCATCGAAGCGGTCTAGCACGATCCGCTCCTGATGCACCCGCCGGGCGAAGCGGAAGGGACCGGAACAGACCGGCGCCTCACCCACGCGCGGGCCCGCGGCCTCTGTCGCCTTGGGCGAGAGCATCATGCCCGCGCGGTCCGAAAGCACGCCCAGCAGCGGCGCGAAGGGCTGCGCCATGCGCAGGCGCACCGTCATCGCGTCCACCACCTCGACTGCCTGCACCGGGCGCAGTTCTGTCGCGCGCCGGGAACCTGGCGTGTTACGATAGCGGTCGATATTGTAGCGCACCGCTTCGGCGTTCAGCGGCTCGCCATCATGAAAGGTCACGCCCGTGCGCAGGCGCAGGGTCAGAGTGCGCCCTTCCTCGCCCCATTCCCAGGAGGTGGCCAACTGCGGCACGTAATTGAGGTTGCTGTCCACATCCACCAGCTTGTCGCAGAGCGCGCTGAAGACGATGCGGCCCACGAAGGTGGTGCCCGCCATGGGGTCCAGACTGTCAGGGTCTTCCTGCAGGCCGATGCGCATGGTTTGAGCCGCCACGGGCAGGGCAGAGAGCATAAGGCAGGTCGCCACAACCGCACCGAATCTGAAAAACATCGCAGCCGACCTCGGTTGGTACCCTGTGTGGGCACGATTAGTGTCCGCTCCTTCCAGGGTGTCAAGGCGAGTGGAGCGGCAGCATGAGTGATCATTTTCCAGTCCTTGTGACGGGCTCTGCTGGCCTTATCGGCCGCCGGGTGAGCGAGATTCTCTTGCAGGCGGGCCGCCAGGTGATCGCCACCGATCGCGCAGCACCGAGCGCACCGCTGGCCTGCGAATTCGTAACCGCCGAATTGTCGGACAGCATGCGCCTCACCGCGCTCGTCGCCGGTGGGGTTTCGGCGATTCTGCATTGCGGCGGCATTTCTGGGCAGATGCTGGCGCGCGACAATCCGGCCGGTATCCTGAGCATCAATGCCGGCGGCACGGCGACGCTGTTGGAACTGGCCCGGCTGTTTCGCGTGCCGCGCTTTGTCCTCTGCTCTTCCGTCCACGCCTATGGCGACACGCCTGAGGGCATGGACCCGGTGACCGAGGATGCGCCTTTGGCCGCGCGCGAGACCTATGGTGCGAGCAAGGTGGCGGCGGAGGCGGCAATGCGTGCCTATGCGCTGGAGCATGGCATGCAGGCCTGTGCGCTGCGGCTGGGCTGGGTCTATGGCCCACGGCGCACCACGCCCAGCCTCACCGCGCGCATGGTGCGCGATGCCGCCCAGGGTCGCTCAGTGACGCAGGTTGAGCATGATGGCCGCTATGCCGTGCCCTTGTTGCATGTCGAGGATGCGGCGGCGGCGCTGCTGGCCGCGCTGGATGCGCCGCATCTGGCAGGGCGAAGCTTCAATATCGTGGGCGGCGCCAGCCTGCCATTCACCGCCATCGCGACCCTGATCGCTGCGGCGCAGCCGAATTGGCGGGCGGAATTCACTCCCGGACAGGCGCTGCCGGAATACCAACAGGGCAACTTCTCCATTGCCGCCGCCGCGCAAGGCCTCGGCTGGGCGCCGCGCGTGGCGCCGCAGCAGGGCCTGGCCGGTTACCTGGCCTGGCTGCAACGGGAAGCCTTTTAGGCCCCACCCACCGGCACATAAAACTGCGCCGCCGTGCCACCAAAGATGGCCGCACGCGCCTCGGGCGAGGGCGCATGCGGCACCAGCATCGCCTGCAATGCCTGCCACCAGCCACCATAGGAGGCGGCGAGATTGACCACCGGCCAATTGCTGCCAAAGGCCAGCCGCCCGGCCGGGAAGGCCTCCATCACCACATCGACATAGGGCTGCAACCGCGCCGGCGACCAATCCATGCCCGCGCGCTCCGCCAGGCTGGACAGTTTGCAACAGATATTGCTCTCCCGCGCCACGGCGCGCAGGGCGGTGGCCCAGGGTTCCACCTCGCCCGTCGCGGTGAGCGGCCGGCCGCAATGGTTCAGCATCATGCGCAGCCTGGGCACCTGATCCTGCAAGCGCATCACCAGGCGCAGTTGTGCCGGGGCCAGCAGCAAATCCAGCGTCAGGCCGCGGGCAGCCAGTTCGCGCCAATTGGCCAGCGCCACCGGCCCCAACAGGGGCGTGGCATCACCAAAGGCCGGCATCACCCGCAACCCACGGAATTTGCCAGATAACCGCATGAACGCATCCAGTTGATGCGGCATGGCCGGGTCGGTGGGGTCGGCCCAGCCGATCACCGCCTCGATCAATGGCTCGTCCTGTGCGAGGCGCAGCAGGCAAGGGGTCTCAGCCGCCTCCTCGGTGGCATGGACCAGCACGACGCCCGACACGCCCGCAGCCGCGCCCACCGCCCGAAGCGCAGCGAGGGTAAAATCATGGTCCAACCCGGCAATCTTGCGGCGGATCCAGACATCATAGCCATCCGCCGCGCGCCAAAGATGAATGTGGGAGTCGAGCATCAGGCCGGCTGCGCCGCAGCCCAGGCCGCCGCGACCTCGCCCGCGGTGCCATGCCAAATGCCGGGGCTGGTCATCACCCGGGCCAGGGCCTCATCGAGGTAGCGGATGCGATGCGCCATGCCGAAAAGCCAGGGATGGACGCTCAAACCCAGCACACGGCCGCGCGTGGGGCCTTCGGCCAGCAGCGTCTCCAGCGCATCGCCCACCAATTCGGGATAGCGCCAAGTATCGGCCCGGCGCAGCCAAAACAGCTGCGCGTCATCCAACTCCCACGGGTTGGGCACGGCGATCAGCCCACCCGCCGGCGTGGTCATGCGATAGGGCTGCTCGTCATTCGCCCAGTCCAGCAGATATCCATAGCCGGCGAGTGCCAGAAGTTCGGGCGTGTGCGGGCTCTCGCCCGCATCCTGGCCGAGCCAACCCTTTGGGGCGGCGCCTGTCGCCCGGGTCACCGCCTCGCTCGCCTGACTGATGGCAGCGGTCTCGTCCTCACGACTCATCTTCGCGGTCAGCATGCGGGTGGAATGCGTGCCATGGCCGACGAATTCGGCGCCACGTTTGTGCAATGCGACGATGAGACCCGGATAGCGTTCGGCGGCGGAAGCATTCAGCGCCACGGTGGGGCGGATGCCATGGCGGTCCAGCACCTCCAGAACCCGGAAAATCCCCACGCGATTGCCATACTCGCGCTGCGACCAGGTGCGGTAATCCGGCGCATAGGGGCCGAACTCGCTGGCGAAGCGCGGGTCACGATGGGTGCCGGCGGGTGGGGCAAGTTCGTAATGCTCGAGATGGAGCAGCGCCCAGAATGCCACGCGGGCGCCGCCCGGCCATTGGAAGGCCGGCCGTTCGGGCAATGGTGAAAAGGGATAGAGGCTATGGTCCATCCCGGCTTTCATCTCTGTCATGGCTCAGGCCTGACTGCCGAGATAAGCGCGGTATTCCGCCAGCCCATGGCCGCGATACCATTGCACGATCTCGGCCCCCGAGGTGAGCCAGACGCCATCGCGCGCCAGAATATCGCCCAGCGCGCGTTCCAGGTGCCGGATCCGATGCGCATGGCCCATGATGTAGGGATGCAGCGCCACGCACATCACGCGCGGCTGGGTTTCACCCTCACGCCAGACCGTCTCAAAATGGTCGCGGATCATGCGAGCGAATTCCGCCCCTTCGGTGTCGTAGCGGTAGAGCACGGCATCGTTGAGATCCATGGTATAGGGCACCGAGACCAATTCCTGCCCGCCGCGCACCCGCAGCGGGGTGGGCTGGTCGTCATGATAGAAATCGGCGCTGTAGCCGATGCCCGCCTCAGCGATCAGATCCGGCGTGCTCAGCGTGTTGGAGACGCCGGGCGAGAACCAGCCAGGTAGCATCCGCCCGGTCAGGCGGCGGAACAGATCGACGCAAGCAGCAATCTCGGCGCGTTCATCCGCCTCGGCCATGCCCCAATGGTAGCAGGTGTTGTAAAGGCCATGGCACATCACATCCCAGCCGCGGGTTTCGATGGCGGCCATAATCTCGGGATAATGTTCATACACCGCAAGATTGAGCGAGACGGTCGAGCGGATACCCAGGCGATCGAACATGTCGAACATCCGCCAGAAGCCGACGCGATTGCCGTAATCGCGCAGCGAATAGCCCAGTACATCAGGGTGCGGCGTGCGCGGCCAGGGGTCACGCTCGCGCTGCATATCGGGCAGGTATTCGTAATGCTCGACATTGGGCACGATCCACAGCGCGACGCGGGCACCGCCCGGCAGCGACCAGCGTGGGCGGCCGAGGATCGGGGAATAGCTATAGCGATCGGGTTCCATGATGCGTTCCTTCAGCCGAGCACGTAGCCGCCATCCGCGAGCAGGGTTTGCCCCACCACGTAATCGGCCGCGGGCGAGCAGAGGAACTGGACAATGCGGGCAATCTCGCCTGGTGTGCCGTAACGCCCCGCCGGCACGCGGGCGATGCCCGCGGCCTGCATGGCCGCATCGCCACGCAGATAGGTTGTCATCGCGGTGTTGATCCGGCCGGGGGCTATGCCCACCACCCGCACGCCCTTGGGCGTCCATTCTACCGCTGCCGTCTGGGTGAACTGGGTGATGCCAGCCTTGGCCACGGCATAGAGGGCGCGCCCCTCGGCGCCGCAAAAGGCCAGCTGGGAACTCATGTTGAGAATGACGCCGCCTTCCCCCCGCGCGATCATGCCCTCCGCCACGGCGCGGGCCAGCGCGATGGGCCCCAGCAGGTTCACGCGCAGAATCTTGCCCATCTCTTCGGGCGTGGTGTCCAGCACCGGCTTGACCAGCAGGAAGGCGGCATTGTTCAGCAGGATATCGACGGGGCCGGCGGCCTCGGCCAAGGCTGCGATGGAAGCGAGGTCCCCCTGGTCGTAAGTGATGCAGGCCGCGCCGGGTGCGAGTTCATCGGCGGCACGCGCCATGCCCGGCGCATCAATATCGGCGAGAATGACGCGGGCCCCAGCCGCCACGAAAGCCTCGACGAAGGCACGGCCGAGACCGCCCGCCGAGCCAGTGATCAGCACGCGCTTGCCCTGAAACTCGCCCATGGGGCCGGAGGATGACACTGCTTGCATGATGGGCCCGGCCTTTATTGGGCAGCGATGCTCTCCCGCCCGGCTTGATTAGGCAAGCATGTGAACCAGAACGGTAGCGGGACCCCGGCTTTAATTTGTATCCCGGGCGAAACCCCGGGCATGCGAGCATTTTGGAGATTCCTCCGGTCACGGCGGCTGTGATTCGCTACTGCTGTGTCGACGCTTCCTAATCCCGCTGATCGGACGTTGGCAGAGTTGAAACCTCTGGTGGTCGATTTGCTGGGCCGTGTGCGCGATCTGGAGCGGCAGGTGGCGGCGCGGGACGCCGAGATCGCGCGTCTGAAGGGCCTCAAGGGCCGGCCCGAAATCAAGCCGAGCGGAATGGAGCAGGCAACCAATGCGCCGTCCGTCCCAGCAGCAGGGCCGCGCCGCGGCGGCGGCAACAAGACTGCGCGTCGCACCGTCCACGAGGAGCGCGTGGTCAAGGCGGCGGCTCCGCCCGGTTCTGCACGCCACCTGGCAGCGCTGCCGCGTTCACTTCATGCGCAACGCCATCGCCCATGCGGGGAGGACCCAGCGCCGCATCGTCTCAGCCTGGGTCGGTACTGCCTTTGCCCAGGACGACGCACCCGCAGCCCATGCCCAGTGGCGCCCCAGTGGCGCAACGTCGCCGACCAGTTCCGCCCCAAGGTGCCACGGCTCGCCACCTTGATGGATGCCGCCGAGGCGGACGTCCTTTCCTACATGGATTTCCCACGCGAGCACCGCGCCAAAATCCAGTCCACCAACCCGATCGAGCGGCTGAACAGCGAGATCAAGCGCCGTACCGATGTCGTCGGCATCTTTCCCAATGCAGACCCCGTCGTCCGCCTGGTCGGCGCCATTCTCCTCGAGCAATCCGATGAATGGGCACCACGCGCTCGCCCGCTTCGGTCTTTGGGGACCAAGCCTCCGGTGCGGGCTGCGCCTGAACGATGAAGGATGGAATCCCCTCGATGTCCTGAATGTCGAAGTTCGGTCGCAGGCGGGCGATTTCCTCGACGCGCAAGCCGCTCCACATGCCGATGAGCGTGACCCACCACTGGTCGCTGCCGCGGCGTTCTTGCCCGAACCACGAGGAGTGCAGCAGCGTGTTCAAATCCTCGACGGACCAAGGTCCACGCTTCTTGTATTTCCGGCCGCGCCGGACGCCCTGGTAGGTCCATCCGCGGAACGGATTACTGTCGCGCGGCACGTGGCCAAGCATGGCGGCGTAAGCCCAGCATTGGCTCAAGGTGCTGAAATGGCGCTTCAAGGTTTTCATCTTGAGCCGCGGCACATCCGGCTCGCGCGCTGTGCCCGGGGCCAGGCGGGCATTCCGGGCATCGATCGCCTGCTGCCGCTGATCGGCACGACGAATCATCTCCTGCGGCGGCTGGTCCCGGCGAAGCTGGGCCCGTGGGCCATTCTTTCCGTGCGAAGCGGGCAAGCGCAGCATCAGGTCGCGAAAGCTGGCGGCGTCGGAGCCGTCATAGGCATTGACCGGTCGGTCGCCGAGGAATGCCGTCCAGAGGTGCATGGTGGCCTCGGTCTGGCGCACGGTCTGCGCGTCGTAGGGCTTGTGATCTTCGGCTTTACGGGTCTTTTCGTTGAGGAACTGCGGCACGAAGGCCGACCATAAAGGGCACCCCTTCTGCTTGGGCGCCGTCGGGGCTTGGGGCTGCCCTGGCGCCGGGTGGAGCGGCCGTGCCTTGGCTGGCAAGGCCGCATCCGCCAGGGGCTCTGCCGCTCCGGTTGTCGGCGCGGCTTGGCATTGGGCGTCGCGCAGGGCTGCCCGTGCCCTGGCCAGCTCGGCCTCGGCCTTCTCCGCCCGCTCGGTTGCCACTTGGGCGCGGTGCAGGGCAGCCCGTGCTTTCATAGCGTCCAACTCGTGCCGCTGCCGTGCCACCGCCAATTCGGCCTGATCTGCGATCCGGGTCATCTGGAGGCCGATCTTCTCCCGCGCCTCGTCCGGGAGCTCCATCACAAGACCAACTGCGGTCCGATTGAATAATTGTTTCCCTAAGACGCTATCGCTCGCGCAGGACTCAACCAGCGCAGCAAAGGTCTCGGACCCCTGCAGGGGTTCGTCGAGCAGTTGATTGATCAAAGCGCGGGCCTGGGCCGCGACCAAGTTGGGGTGCAAAGCCATCGTCTTAAATACGCGTTCAGAGTTGATCCATATTATTTTAGAACGCAAGACGACTTCATTGTAAGCATAAGTACGCAGGCTACGATGAATTTCTTGGCGCCCAAGTCTCTCCGTCAGGAGATCAGGTACGCGCCGCCGAAACCAGTAGACGCCGCCGCGTCGCCGCAAATGCCCAGACGCCATCGGCGCCCCCGTGAACCCGTGTTGTGGGCCAGGGATGTGGACCAGCGCCCAACTCCCCGGGCGCGCGACCTAAGCCGTTGGATTTGTTGATATGGCTGGGGGACCTGGATTCGAACCAAGACTGCCCGAGTCAGAGTCGGGAGTTCTACCGTTAAACTATCCCCCAACGGCACCCCGCCTTTTGGCAGGGTCGGGGAGCTACCATGTCTTGGGGCGACCCGCAACACCGCCGGGTGGAATCCGCTTGCGATCCCGGGCCGCTTCCAAGACCATACATCCCGGCCGCATGCTGGCCCAACGCTAACCCGGGCACCCCCGATGTCAGACCACAGTGCCCTCAGCCGGCCAATAGGGCCGCCCCCCGCCCCGATGCCGCGCGTCAGCGCCGGTGCCGCGGCGCATGCGCCCCCATATGCGGCGCTCGACCTCGGCACCAATAACTGCCGTTTGTTGATGGCAACCCCGGCCGGCGCCGGTTTCCGGGTCGTGGATAGTTTCAGCCGCATCGTCCGCCTCGGCGAAGGTTTGGCGGCAACGGGGCGACTTTCCGAGGCGGCGATGGACCGCGCCCTCGGCGCGCTGGCTGCCTGCGCTGAAAAGCTGGCCCGCCGCCCCGTCCGGGGCTTCCATGCGGTGGCTACCGAAGCCTGTCGCCGCGCCGTCAATGGCGCCGAATTCCTCGCCCGCGTCGCAGCCGAAACAGGGCTCTGTCCGCGGATTATCACGGCGCGGGAGGAGGCGGAGCTGGCGATGGAGAGTTGTGCGCCGTTGCTGCTGCCGGACGACCGTCGCGCCATCCTCTTCGATATCGGTGGCGGGAGCACGGAAATCGTCTGGGTGCGGACGCTGCCCGGGGTGCGCCCGGGGGAAGTGACCGCGTCGCTGATCGGCACGGTCTCCATGCCGCTCGGCGTCGTAACTCTGGCGGAGAGGGTCGGCGCGTCCTGCTTCACTGAAGCCGGCTTCCATGCGGTGGTGGATGAGGTGAGCGAGTATCTCCGCCGGTTCGATGCCGTGCACTGCATCAGCCAGGAAATCCGCGCCGGCGGGGTACAACTGATCGGCACCAGCGGTACGGTGACGACGCTGGCCGGCGTTGCGCTCTCCCTGCCACGCTATCGCCGCACCCTGGTGGATGGCCGGACCATCGATATCGACGCCGCGGATCAAGCGATGGGCGATCTTTTCGCGCTGGGCCGTGCAGGGCTGGCCGCGCATCCCTGCGTGGGGCCGGAGCGGGTGGATTTTGTCCTGCCCGGCTGCGCCGTCTACGCAGCGATCCGCCGTGTCTGGCCGGTGCATACGCTGACCGTCGCCGATCGCGGCCTGCGAGAGGGCATGCTGTTGCGAATGATCCGGGCCGACCGTCCCGGCTGCCGCCGCGCCTGAGCCCACCTGGATGAGCAAGCAACCCACGGCCGGGCGCGGCCTCTCCACACGTCTCCGTACCGCCAAGGGCCGCACCGGCGGCAGCCAGCGTTGGCTGGAGCGCCAGTTGAACGACCCCTACGTCCGCGCTGCCCAGGCTGCCGGCTATCGCAGCCGCGCCGCCTTCAAGCTGCTGGAGATGGATGAAAGGGCCAAGCTGCTGCGCCCGGGCGCCCGCATCGTCGATCTCGGCGCGGCGCCTGGTGGCTGGACGCAGGTGGCGGTGGCCAAGGCCGGGCCGGCCGGGCGGGTGGTCGCACTGGATCTGCTGGCGATGGACCCGGTTGCGGGGGCGACGGTGCTGCAAGGCGATTTCCAGGACCCCGCTGCGATCGCCGCGGTGCGCGAGGCCATGGCAGGGCCGGCTGACCTCGTGCTCTCGGACATGGCGCCCAACACCACCGGCCATAACGCGACCGATCACCTGCGGATTATCGGTTTGGCGGAGGAAGCCTTGGCCTTCGCGGTGGAGGTGTTGGCCCCCGGCGGCGCCTTCGTCGCCAAGGTTTTTCAGGGTGGCAGTGAACGGGATTTGCTGGCCGCACTGAAGCGGGACTTCGCGCAGGTGCGGCACATGAAGCCGCCCGCCAGCCGCAAGGATTCGGCCGAGCTCTACGTCGTCGCGACCGGCTTCCGCGGGCCCGGCGCCTGATAGCCGATACCAACGGCAAGCGGCTTTGACCCTTACCGAGCGCCTGAACGGGCGCCGCGGCTAGAACGCGATGCGTTGAGGCGGAATCGCCGAAGGCGCTGAATCGCGCGATCCAACAAAGGCTAGAGCGGGCTGCGTGAACGCATGTGAACGCAGCATGCTCTAATGCCGCGTAGCCCACGAAACCGGAGGTTTCCGCCCGGCGATTGAGGACCAGGAAAAATAATACCAGCCGTCAAAGGATTTGACCGCTGGTATCAGTCCTCCAGCAGCCGTGTCAGCCGGCCGATCTCGCCCAGACATGCGAAAGCGCCAAGGGCGTCGAGTGCGCGTTCCGCCGCCTGTGGCGCCAGCCCGCCGGCCGCGGCGCAGGCGCGGAATTTGAATGCCAACTCCGCATCCGTCAGGGGATCGCGCGGGTGGCCATGCGGCGTCACGCCCTCGGCTTCGCGCACGGTGCCGTCCTTCAGGAAAACCTTCACCCGGCCGATTTCCACCGTTTCCGTGATCGGGCGGCTGGCCGGCTGGGTTGGGTCCTGCAGCATCTCCGTCCGCGCCAGCACGTCCAGCACCGGGGTTCGCCGGATCGCCTGCGGCGTGAAGCTGGCCGGCGTCAACGGCCCGTCATGCAGGGCCGCAGCCAGGCAATAGGGCAGGCTGAAGCGCGCTTCTGCCACTTCCTGCGGCTCGCGGTAGCGCAAATTGGCGACTGCGACCTCGGAAACGAGGGTCTCGATCCGCACCACCTCAGCCGGGTCAAGGCGCAGCGAGACCAGCGCATCCACCGGCCGGTGCGTGCTGGCGCAGCAGGGATAGTATTTCGCCCAGATGCCGAATTCCTCGACCGCGCTCCGGCCGCCCAGCTTGGCGATAGCCTGACCGAGACCGGGCGCGCCTTCGCCCGCGAACATCTCGACGAAGCCCCAATGCCCCTCCAGTGGTTCAGCGATGCCGCTGACGCCGCTAGCGGCGAGCTGGGCCGCGAGCAGACCGGCCTTGGCGGCCAGCCCTGCGTGCAGCGGCTTGGCCATGCTGCCGAACTGCCGCTTCGAGCCGCCGGCCATGGAAGTGCCGAGCGAGATCGCCATCGCCATGCGTCGGGCATCCAGCCGCAGCAGCCGCGCGCAGGCCGCCGCGACCGCCGGGGCGCCGAGCGACAGCGTGGTGTGCCAGCCGCGGGAATAATGCACCTGGTTCATCGCCTCGCCGAGACGAGCCATCACCTCGAAGCCGATGATATAGGCATCGATGCAATCGGCCGCCGTGGCGCCGGTCTGCTCGCCCAGCGCCATCACCGCCGGCACCAGCGCGGCGGAGGGGTGGTTCAACGCCGCCTCCAGCACATCGTCGTAATCCAGCGCATGTGCCGCCGTGCCGTTGACCAGCGCCGCCCAGGGCGCGGCGAGCCGCGCGCCGCCAGCGGCGAAGCAGGGCCCGGCGCCGAAGGCGCCGACACCGGCGCGCACCGCCACGGTGCAATCCTCCTGCCGTCCAGCGAGCAGCGTTGCCAGCGTATCGACAAAGGCGCGGCGCACCCGCTCGGTCGCCTCGGCTGGCCAGGCGCGGGGGGTCTCGGCGCACCACTGGGAGAGGCGGGCGTTCGGGGTCATTCCAGTTCGATCCTGGCATCGCGCACGAGGGCGCGGGTGGATTGCAACGCGCTGGCATAGACCGCGGCCAACTCGGCGGGGGAGGAGCCGACCGGCTCGACGCCGAGCGCGGTAAGGCGCGGGGCGAGGGCGGGGTCGCGCATCGCTGCCGCGGTGGCCACCGCCTGCGCCGTGGCGACGGCTGGCGGCAGCCCGGCCGGGCCGAACAGCGCGGTCCAGAAGGGGAAGTCGAAATCTGCCAGCCCGCTTTCGCCCAGCGTCGGCACCCCCGGCAGCAAGGCCGAGCGGCGGCGGCCCAGCATGGCCAGTGGCCGCACCTGGCCGGCTTCGATGAAGCCGCGCTGTGCCGCGACGCTGTCGACCAGCATCGTGATCTCGCCCGCCAACAGCGCCTGCGCCGCCGGGCCGGTGCCGCGATAGGGCACGTGCAGCATGTCGAGCCCGGCCTGGTGGCAGAACAGCGCGGCGCCCAGATGCGGCGAAGTACGCGGCCCGGAACTGCCATAGGTGTACTTGCCCGGCGCCGCCTTCACCATGGTCATGAAGGCGCCGATATCGGCGGCCGGCACCGCAGGGTGCACCACGATCAGCATCGGCAAATTGGCAAGCAGCGAGATGGGTGTGAAGGCGCCGATGGGGTCGTAGGGCAGGCTGCGGACGGTGGCCGGATTGACCACCGCCGAGGAGGTGGAATGGAACAGCAGCATATGGCCATCGGGCTCCGCCCGCGCCACCGCCGCGGCGCCGACCACGCCGGACCCTCCGGCCATATTCTCCACCACGAAGGGCTTTGGCATGGTCTCGCTGAGGCGCTGCGCCAGCAGCCGGGCGAAGGCATCGATGCCGCCGCCGGGCGGGAAGGGGACCACCCAGCGCACCGGCCGGCTCGGCCAGGTCGACTGGGCGCCAGCGGCGAGGGGTAGCGCCAGCCCGCCGAGTAGGGTGCGACGGGCGAGCGCTGGCATCTCAGCTCACCGCGATCGCCAGCACCGCCCGGCAGCCTTCCGGCAGCGGCGTCTCCCGCCAGGTGGCACCGCCATCACGGGTGCCGAAGACCTGCCCCTTGCGGGCGCAGGCATAGACCATGGCCGGATCGCTGAGCGAGGGCGCGACCGCCATCATGGTCGCCTCGGCTTCGGTCGGCGGGTCGAAGCGCGTCCAACTCTCGCCGAGATCGGTGCTGCGCCAGACCGTGCCCGCTTCCCCCGCTGCCGAGGTCGACATGGTCGCGAAGAGCGTCTTCGGATCGTGCGGCGAGACGCGGATGTCGCGGCCGTAGAAAATCGGCGTGCGTCGGCGCATCTCCAGATCCGTCCAATGCGCGCCATGATCGTCGGAGCGGAACAGTCCCATGCGCAGCGCGAGGAACGGTACTGCGGGCGCCGCCGGGCTGATGGCAAGGGCGTGCACGTCCAGCATGCCTTCGGCGGTATGCTTGGTCAGGATCGCACTTTTCAGATGCTCCTGCCCAGCCAACTCGATCAGATGTGCGCTGCAATCCTGCCAGGTCTCACCACCATCGAGGGACCGGATGACGCCGCGGACCTCGAGGCCTGCGAACATCTCCTCAGGGTTCGCCGGGTTGCAGGCGATGCGCATCACGCGGTTGCGGAAGCCCCGCATATCGGTGATGTCGGGCAGCGCGACGCCCTTGGTTTCGTGAAAGCTCGCCCCGCCATCATCCGAGCGGAAAATGCCGAGCGGCGAGGTGCCGACATAGATCCGCTGCGGATCGCCCGGATGCACGGCGATCGACCAGACCTGCAGGTCGTGCCGCGGAAAGCCGAGGCGGCGCCAGCTTTCGCCGCCATCCTCTGAGACATACGGGCCGGTATCGGTGCCAGCGTAGATGCGCGCATGGTCGTGCGGATCGACGGTGAGGCAGGGGACGTGACAATCGGTCGGCAGGCCGCCGGCCAGTTGCTGCCATTGCACGCCATCGGCCGCGAGGCGGAAGACGCCATACCGCGCGCCCGGTGGCGGCGTCAGGCTGCCACCGCCCGGCCAGCCGACGACTCCCGCGAAGACCTGACCCTTGGCCATACCCCACTCCCCTGTGTTTGTGTTGCCGCCTGTGCAGCGGATCAGTCGGTGATGGCGCCGTAGACCAGCGCGTTCAGCACGCGGCGATAGTGCTGCCGGATCAGGCCGGGTGAACTGGCCATGAAGACGACGGCCAGCTGTTCCTTCGGATCGACCCACATCGCCGTGCCATAGGCGCCGTTCCAGGTGTACATGCCCGGGCTGCCGAGCACGTCGGAGCCGCCCTCTCGGCGCACCGCGACCGTCACGCCGAAGCCGAAATTGGTCAGATGCGGTTCGGTCACGGTGACGTTGTTGACGATGCCGGGGTGCATGTGATCGCGCGTCATCTCCTCGACGCTCTTGCGCGACAGCACGCGCTTGCCCTCCAGCGTGCCGCCGTTCAGCAGCATCTGGGCGAAGCGGAGATAATCGGCGGCGGTGGAGACGGCGCGCCCGCCGCCGCCCTCAAAGCCCGGCGCGCTGAGGCCGACCTTGACTTCCTGCGGCTGGCCAGAGATGGGGTCCTTCGGCAGCGGGGTCGCGTAGCGGCCGCGTTCGCTCTCCGGGACCACGAAGCCGGTATCGCGCATGCCCAAGGGGCGGAGGATGCGGTCCGCCATCGCCGCGCCAAGCGATTTT
>CAITYE010000115.1 GCA_903896535.1 uncultured Paracraurococcus sp. | reverse complement strand
GCCGGAACAGCGGCTCCCGCATTGGGCATCGTCGCAGCGATTGGGGCAGCGAGAGGCGCCATCGAAGCGACTGGCATCTGCCGCGATGCCGTCAAACGCAGTTCCGTCGGAACGGCTGGATATGCCGAGATCGGCCTGCGCGATGCGCAGATCTGGGTCACCATCGTCAACAACTCGCTCAATGTGACCCCCGCCGCCAAGCGCGAGCCTGAAGCCGCGTCCATCGTTGTTGCCATCCTTCAATCCATCAAGCCGCAACCGGATTTGGTCCATGGTCTCGGGATGCACGTCGACCACGTCACGCAGAGAAATTTCAATAATAACGCGGGGCTCGTTGACGGGATTGACGGCTACAAATCACCCGGCGGCACCTTCGCGCAGCACACCAGTTGACGCATCGACCGAACAGGCAAGCGAGCGATGTCCCGCCCTTTCGCCTTGCTGGTACCCAGACCAGGTTGCAATGAGGCCAGGCGCCGGCGGCTTCTCACTGGAGGATTTCACCGGGCGCATGCTTGTCACCCTGGTGATTGGCGCGATCGCCGCTGCCCTGTGGCAGCGGTCCGACATCCTGATCCTGCTGTTTGGCGCTGTCCTGCTTTTGATCGGCCTCCGCGCCGCGGCGCGATTGACGATGCGTCGCACTGGCCTGCCAAGGAGCCTTGCCCTCGCGGCCATCGTCCTGCTCACGCTTTCCGTCTTCGGGTCCGCCCTTTGGGTATTCGGTGCGACCGTGGGCGTCCTGCTTGCCGCGCCGCTTACCCTGTTCGTGAGGGCCTCGGTCGAACTGCTGTACGTGCAGGAAGGCCTTGGCGAATTGCCAGAGCCCAAGGCAACCGACCCGAGCCTCGGGGCCGCCGCGGTAGAGGTTTGATCCTAATCAATGCGACCAGGCGCGGTGCGCTTGACACAACGCGGTGGTCGCGCCGGTGCAGCCTCGCGCGACGGCCCGCCTACTGCTGATCGGGGACAGGCTTGTGAACATCGAGCGCCGCAGCACAGACAATCCGGGGCGCCCCCCTGCACCGCCAACGCTGCTGGTTTGGGACTGGGGTGTGCGCGTCTTCCACTGGGCGTTGCTCGCCGCAGTGCTGCTCGCATCCGGCACCGGCTTCCTCGCGCCCGCCAACTGGCTGAACGCGCATCTGATTGGTGGCACGGCCATCGTCGCGTTGCTGGGCTTTCGCCTGGTCTGGGGCTGGAACGGCTCGACCTATGCGCGGTTTGCCAGCTTCGCGCTGCGCGCGCCGCGCATCGTCATGCATCTGCGGGAGATCGCCAGCGGGCGCGGCGCCGGCGAACCCGGCCACAACCCCGTCGGTGCGGTCATGGTCTATGTGTTGCTGGCGCTGCTCGGGCTTATCAGCCTGACCGGCCTGGTCGTGCTTGGTGGCGTCGTGAAGCAGGGTCCGCTCGCTGGCCTCACCAGCTACGCGGTGGGGCGACAATGGCGCGGGGCGCATGAGGCGTTGGCGATCGGCCTGCTGGTCCTGATCGTTGGGCATCTCGCCGGCGTGGTCTTCGAGAGCTTGCGCACCGGCGAGAACTTAGCCCTGGCGATGCTCACTGGCCGCAAGCATGTCCGCGCCGTGCCGGGCGTTGTGCCGCACCGGGCGCATCCGGGGCGCGCCGCGCTGCTGTGCGCCGCAATCGGACTTGTGGCGCTGCTGGGCTCGGTCCGGCTTGCGGCGCTGCCCGGCCTCGGCGTGCCCGTGTTGGCGCCGGAGCCGCTCTACGCCCGCGAATGCGGCAGCTGCCATCTGGCCTATCCGCCGAGCCTCGCCAGTGCCGCGAGCTGGACCACGGTCATGGCAGGCCTCACCGACCATTTTGGGGAGAATGCTGAGCTCGATGCGGCGAGTGCCGCGCAGCTGCGCAGTTGGCTGGTGGCGCATGCGTCGGAGACCGCCGATACGCGCGTCGCCAACCTGATGCGCGTCGCCGACCCTGCGTCGCCGCAGCGGATCACCACGACACCGGGTTGGCGGCGGGTGCATGGCGACGTGCCGGAAAGCCTGTTCCGAGCACCCAAGGTCGGTGCCAAGGGCGCCTGCGCCGCCTGCCACGAGGATGCCGCGACCGCGCGCTTCGACCCCCAGGCGATCGCCGTTCCAAAGGAGACCAACCCATGAAGCCCGCCCTGCTTGCCGCCGTAGTCCTGGCGGGCACCCTCGGCACGTTGCCGAGCCATGCCGGCCCGACCCAGACCGCGGTGCTTGAGACCTATGCGGCGCAAGCCAAGGTCGCCGAGCCAGGGTTCGCCGGCTTTTCGGTCGAGCGTGGCAAGGCGTTGTTCCTCGGCCGGTTCACCACCGGCAAGCCGGACACGCCTTCCTGCACCACATGCCATACGACCGACCCCCGCAAAGAAGGGCAGACCCGCGCGGGTAAAGTGATCGGGCCGATGGCGCTTTCGGCCAAGCCTGACCGCTACGGCGTGCTGGCCGAGGCGGAGAAATGGTTCGCCCGGAACTGCGATAGCGTGCTCGGCCGCGCCTGCACGCCGCGCGAAAAGGGCGACTTCATCAGCTTCATGGTCAGCCAATGAACCACGGGAGAGAAACTATGCTGCGGGTCACCTGCACGATTGCCGCGCTTGCCTGCGGGCTGCCCGGGCTTGCCGTGGCTCAGCCCTCGGCTGCGCCCCAGGCATTGATGAGCAAGGAATGCGGCGCCTGCCATATGGCATTCCCCGCCAACCAGTTGCCCGCCCGCTCCTGGGCCGCCGTGATGGCCGGGCTGGCCGACCATTTCGGGGAGAACGCTGCGCTCGACCCAGCGAGCCGCGCGGCGATTGAGGGCTACCTCACCGCCAACGCCGCGACCGGGCGGGCCAAGGCGCTTCGTGGTCTGGCGGAGAACCAGACGCCATTGCGCATCACCGAGCTGCCCAGCTGGCAGCGAGAGCATCGTGGCAAGGTCACGCCGCAGAAGCTTGCGATTACCAAGGCCAAGAGCCAGTCGGATTGCGTGGCCTGCCATGCCGGCGCGGCGCGCGGCCAGTTCGATGATGATTGAACCGCACGGGTCGGCGGGAGGGATCCCTTCAGTCCGGACCGTCTGGAACGGGCTGGAGGCCGGCATCGCGCGCCTGGTCGCGAATTATCACCGGGTGCGCTTCGTGTTCCTGCTGGCGACTGGCTGGTAGCCGCCGGCTGCCAATGCGACGTCCCTGTCAGAGCAGCCTCCGTTCTGCTGGATCACGCGGTGATCCAGCAGAACGGAGATAAGCTGCTCTAGCGGATTGCGGCGCAAACTGCCGGGCCGCGGTTCGCCGCGCCACGGCCACGATAGGCGCTGAGAGCCAAGGGCACCGAGCTGCGGGCGGTCCCGGCCAGCAACGTGGATTGCGGTTCGCGCGCCAGCCCAATCAGACCGCATGAGGCGCAAATTGAGCGACCAAACCCATCGGACCGCCCCCCCCCCGGCCCATGCGGCCACGCGAATATAATGATCATACGGGGCGGCTAAGGCCGGACTCTGCGGCGGGCTAATATCAGGCCGTATCAAGCTACGAAGGAAAGCCGATGCCGCGACCGCACCTGCACCCTGAACGCCATCTCGTCTCGCGCATTGGCTGGCTGCGGGCTGCGGTATTGGGGGCGAATGATGGTATTGTTTCGACCGCCAGCCTGATCGTTGGCGTGGCTGCCGCCGCAACGACGCAGGGTGATGTCCTGATCGCGGGCGTTGCTGGCTTGGTCGCGGGCGCCATGTCGATGGCGGCGGGCGAATACGTCTCCGTCAGCTCCCAATCCGACACGGAACACGCCGATCTTGCGCGCGAGACCCAGGAGCTACGCGACAACCCGGCCTTCGAGCGTGAGGAACTGGCCGACATCTATGTCCGCCGCGGCGTCGAGCGCGGTTTGGCCCTGCAGGTGGCCCAGCAGTTGATGGCCAAGGATGCGCTGGCCGCCCATGCGCAGGATGAGCTCGGGAT
>CAITYE010000114.1 GCA_903896535.1 uncultured Paracraurococcus sp. | reverse complement strand
CCCGTCGATGGTGTCGAGCTAGTGCTCGATAACCGGATCGGCCGGCGCATTCGCGTCGGCGCACGCTGCCAGCGTCGGAAATTGCGCGGGGGAGGTAGCGAGCCATAGCTTGTCGAGCCGCACAAAGGCGTCGTTCGCATCCGCCTGGATGCTCTGCGCCAGCCGAAGCAGGCTGTAATCGACCGGGCTTGCCGTCCGGTCCCGCTCAATCTGGCCGTCAAGCAGGTCGACAAGGCCCCGCAAGTGTGTGGCGACATCGCCGGCCGCGCAGACGATGGAGTGTATTTCGTCCCGCACCGGGGGTTCTGCGCGGCCCAGCGGTGCTGTGGTAGCTTGGTCGGTAGCCTCTGACATGGAAGTGTCCCTTCACTGTCGGGGGTCAGGCCGGCGGGGGGTTGTGACCACCTTGCCGGCCGCCCTTGATTGCCGGGGGAGCCGCCCCGGCGCGGATCGGGTCAGGCGATCGCGGCCGGGCGAAGCTGCACCACCTCAGCCGGCTTGCGGTCGCAGTATTCGGCCCATTGCTCCATGACGGCCCGGCGCTTTTCCAGCAGATCACCGCGCCGGTAGGCACGCTCCACCGCGTCCGGGATCGTATGGGCAAGGCAGGCTTCGGCCACCGCGTGCGGCGTGGAGGTCGCTTCCTCGCACCAGTCGCGGAAGGTGCTGCGGAAGCCGTGCACCGTGAGGGCGTCGCGCTGCATCCGCCGCAGCACCATCGCCATGGCCATTACAGACAGCGGCCTATTCGGCGCCGCGCCGGGGAACACATGGTCGAGGGCGTCGGGCGTCGCGTCGCGCAGCACCGCCAGCTTTTCCAGCAGCGCCAGCGCGGCCGGGCTGATGGGGACGCGATGCTCTCGCCCGGCCTTCATGCGCCGCGCAGGGATCGTCCAGAGACGGGCGCTAAGGTCGATTTCCGACCACCGGGCGCCGAGTACCTCACCGGAGCGGCAGGCGGTCAGGATCGCCATTTGGAGGGCCATGGCGCCCATACCCTCGCGCTGGCGTAGCTGCGCCATGAAGGTGGCCATGTCCTGCCAGGGCAAGGCGGCGTGGTGCTGCACCGCCCGCACCTTGGCCCGGGCCGGCAGCAGGTTGTCCAGGTGCCCGCGCCAGCGCGCCGGGTTCAATCCCTGCCGCCAGCCCCGGGAGGTCGCCGCGTCGAGGATCGCTTCTATCCGGCCCCGTACCCGGGAAGCCGTCTCGGGCTTCGTCGTCCACAAAGGCTTGAGGCAGGCGAGTACGTCTTCCGTCGAGACTGCGACCACCGGCCGGGCGCCGATATGGGGATGAACATAGGCGGCGAGGGTGGAGCGCCATTGCCTTTTGTGGATGGTGTTCCGCCAGCCGGCCTGATTATCCACAAGAAAGACTTCGGCGGCCTCGGCAAAGGTCCGGGCGGCGGCGGTCTCGGCAATGGCGGCGGCCTCGGCAGCAGCGGCGGCGGCCTCCCGCTTCGCAATGGGGTCGGCGCCATCCCGCAAAGCCTGCCGTGCGGCGGCGGCTGCGTCGCGGGCCATGGCCAGGGTTAGCCCGGTCTCGCCTTCCTCATCGTACCGGCCAAGGCTCATCTCCCTGGACCGGCCCGCGATCATGTAGCGCATGGTCCAGGTGGCGCGGCCCGGAGCCGCTACCCGGAGGTAGAGGTTGCCACCGTCCGCATGGGCGCCGGGCTTACCGGCGGCGGCGAGCGCCTTGACCGCTACGGCCTTCAGCTTGCCCTTGGACTGCCCGCGTTCCCTGGCCATCCGCCGCCCCCACCGTCCACAAGATCGTCCACAAATAACTTGTGGATTGGAGGGGGTCAAGCCGGGATCGTTTGGGACTCGTCTTCGGCGCGAAACCGTAAATCACTAGGATTTCTGCGGCTTTCGTGGTCTATTTGGGATCGTCTGGGACGGGGAATTGGCGGACAGGGTGGGATTCGAACCCACGGTAGGCGTGAACCCACGGCGGTTTTCAAGACCGCTGCCTTAAACCACTCGGCCACCTGTCCCCTGGCGGGGCGTCCTTACTCCCCGGCGAGCCGCGCGGCCATCAGCGGCGCGCCCAGGCGCATCAGCGCGTTCACGTCGGGCGCCTTGTCAAGCCCGATGACCGCATCGGCCAGTTGGATCGCCCGGTCGCGTCCCAGCACCGCGTCGGCAAGGCCATGGAACTTGGCGCGCAGCTCGGCTTCCGTCAGGAAGTTCTCCGGCTCGCCCTTGGCCACCTTGATCAGCCGCACATGGTCCTGGCCGCGCGCGCGCACGGTCAGCTTGCCCGACATGTAGGTGGGGAACAGCGCCTGCACCTCCGGGTCTTCCTCGCAGACCACCTTGGGCAGCAGCGCGCGCACCTGCGGGTCCTGCAGATGCGCATAGCTGTCCCAGCCCATATGCCCGAAGACGAGGCCGCAGCTGACCACGAAGGGGCCGCTGAACTGGCCATCCACCACGTTCTGCGGGTTCTGCTTGTATTGCAGCGGCGCGCCCACCAGCAGCATGCCCTTGTTCGGCAGGCCCATGGTCACGCGCTCGATCTCCTCGGGCTGCAGGCCGAGCTCCTCGCGCAGCTGGATCGCGGCGTCGATCCCGGCATGGCCGTAGCGGCAGGACGGGTAAGGCTTCACCGCCGTCTGCATCAGCTCGAACTCAGTGCCCAGGCCCTGCAGCGCGCGGGCCGGGTTCGGGTTCGGCGCATAGGCGCGGAGGAAGCCGGCCTTGCCCTCAAAGGCCTCCGCCGCCCCGCGGAAGCCTTCCCGCGCCAGGCTCGCCGCGGCCAGACCGTTCATTGCCGACCAGCCCACCTGGAAGCGCTTGGTCCAGGCGCCGTTCGCCAGGAACTGCAGCGACCCCGCGGCCTGGCTCAACGCAATGCCGAAGGCATCCTCGAAGCCCTTGGCATCCAGGCCGAAGACCCGCGCCGCCGCCGCCGCTGCGCCGAAGGCGCCGCAGGTGGCCGTGGGGTGATAGCCGCGGTCGTAATGGTCGCCGCCAGGCAGGGCGAGGGCGAGCCGGCAGGTCACCTCGTAGCCTGCGACAATGGCGGACAGCACGGTGCGGCCATTGGCGCCGACCATCTCGGCCGCCGCCAGCGCGGCGGGGATCACGGGCGCGCCGGGGTGCAGCGTGCCGGCGGCGTGGGTGTCGTCGAAATCCAGCGAATGGGCCAGCGCGCCGTTCAGCAGCGCGGCGCCGGCCGGGGTGTAGCGGGCGCTGTCGCCCAGCACCGCCGCCCCGCCGGCGGCCAGCCCCAGGGCGCGCACGGCGGCCAGCAATGGCGGGGTGCTTTCGGCATCGTGCCGGCCGCGCAGGATATTGCCCACCAGGTCGAGCACGAGAAAGCGCGTGCGCTCCTGCACCTCGGCCGGCAGCGTCGCAAAGTCGAGGGTCGAGCAATAGCGGGCGAGCGTGGCGGTGACCTCGGCCATGGCGATGCCTTTCGAAGGAAGCTTCCTGGCACCGAGATTAAGCCCAAGGCCGGCCGGCGCAAGGTCCGTACGATTGCGTATGGCGGTCGGCTGTGGCACCGAACGGCCATGCTCACGCGCCGACTCGCCCTGATCACCCCCGCCGCGCTGGCCGCCTGCGCCGCCCAACAGCCGCAGCCCGCCGCGACCACCGCCGCCCCGCTGCCGGATGCGCCCGCCGCCCCGGGCGGGCCGCCACCGGAAAGTTTCAACAAATTCCTCGCCGGCGTGCGGTCTGATGCGCTGCGCCAGGGCATCCGGGAGCAGACGTTGAACCGCGCCCTGTCGGGCATCCGCCCGAACGACCGCGTCATCGCGCTCGATCGCAAGCAAGCCGAAGGCGGGCTGTCCTGGGTGGAATACCGCGACCGGATCATGGTCTCCCCCACCCGCGTTGCGAACGGCAAGCGCTATTACGCCGAGAACCAGGCCCTGCTGCAGCGGATCGCGGAGCGCTACCGCGTCTCCCCCACCATCACCACTGCGATCTGGGGGGTGGAGACCAATTTCGGCGGCAATACCGGCGGCTTCAATGTCATTGAGGCGCTGGCGACACTCGCCTGGGAAGGCCGCCGGGCCAGCTATTTCCGCAAGGAGCTGATGGCTGCCCTGAAGATCCTGGATGAAGGCCATATCCCGCCAGAAAAGATGATGGGAAGCTGGGCCGGCGCCATGGGCCAGCCGCAGTTCATGCCGACCAATTTCCACACCCTGGCGGTGGATTTCGACGGCGACGGGCGGCGCGATATCTGGACCAACAAGGCCGATGCGCTGGGCTCCATCGGGCATTACTTCCAGCGCAATGGCTGGCGCCAGGGCGAGCCCTGGGGGCAGGAAGTGCTGCCGCCGCCCGGCGTCGATCCGCTGCGCGTGGATACCGAAACCCGCCGCCCGCTGGCGGATTTCGCCCGCCAGGGCTGGCGCGCCGCCGATGGCGCGCCCTTGGCGAATTCGTCCATCGAGAGCCAGCTCGTGCTGCCCAATCGCGGCACCGGGCAGGTTTATATCGGGCATCACAATCTGCGGGTGATCCGGCGCTACAACTCGCCGGTGAATTACGGCCTCGCGGTTGGCCTGCTCGCCGACCGGATCGCTTGAAGATCAGCGCCGCCTGCGCGCTGGCGGCGCTGTTCGGCCTGGGCGTCGCCTGCACGCCAGCGCCGCCGCCCGCCGGGCCGCCCCGCTTCCTGCGCGGCGAGCCCTATCAAATGGGCGGGATGTGGTCTTACCCGGAGGAGCGCTTCAGTGGCAGCGAGACCGGGCTGGCCGGCATCCTGCCTGGTGGGGCGCGGGCCACCGCGAACGGGGAAGCCTATGACCCCGCCCGCCTGCTGGCCGCCCACCGCACGCTGCAACTGCCGGCCATCGTCACGGTCGAGAATCTGGCCAATGGCCGCGCGCTGCGGCTACGGGTGAACGACCGCGGGCCGGAGAATCCGGCGCGGCTGCTGGGCCTTTCGCCCCGCGCGGCGACGCTGCTGGGCCTGCCCGCCGGGGGTGTGGCGCCGGTGCGGGTGACGGTGGATGGCCCGGCGAGTCTCGCATTGGCCGGTTCGCTGCCGGGCGGGGACGCGTCTTTGCCGAAGGTGGTGGCGGCACCGGCCGGGCGGGTGGACCGCGAGGCGCTGGCACCGCTGCCCGGCGCCAGCGCCGCGCCACCGCCCTATGCCGTGGCGCACGGCGCCGCCCCGCCGCCCAGCGCGATGGCCGAGACCGCGCTGCCGCCCGACCCGCTGCCCGAGGAGGTCCGCCAGGGCCAGCCCCAGCCGGGTGCGCTTTGGCTGGAGGCATCGAGCTTCCAGCGCCAGGCGCTGGCGGCCGCGCAGGCGCGCCAACTGGGTGGGATGGTGGTCCCGGTGGGCCAGGGACGGAACGTGACCTACCGGGTGCGCCAGGGCCCCTTCGCCGATGCCGCCGCTGCCGAAGCAGCCTTCGCCACGGCGCGCAAGCGGGGTCTGACGGAGCTGCGGGTCGTGGTGGAATAGCCCCTCAATCCGCGAACCAGACCGGGTTG
>CAITYE010000113.1 GCA_903896535.1 uncultured Paracraurococcus sp. | reverse complement strand
GCCGATGGACCATTGGCCAAAGGCCCGACAACGGGAATTGGAACGCTCCCTGGCCGCCCTCGGCCGGCTGCTCGCCCGCCGGCGCATCCAACGGGTGCTGGAGCCGGCGTGAGGGGGCCGGGCGGATCGCCGGCCGTGCTGGCCCAGGCCATATCGGCCACCGGTAGGCCCAAGGGCGGGTCGCCCCGGCCCCCGCAGCGGCCCCGGGCGGTCCCGTCATGCCGGCCCCCCCGGTTGGGCCGGACCAGCCCATCCCCCGCTGCCCAAGGATGCCGCCCAGCGACAGCCGGCCTGTCCGCCGCCGCCTGCGGCCACGCCAAGCCCCTGGCGCGCGGCAGGATGTCAGGCGCGGCGCCGCACCCCCGCCCAGGCCGGGCCTGTTGCCGCGGCGCTTTTCAACGCCCTTGCCGCCGCGCCCGGCGCGCGCCCGGGAAACACCGCCAAAAAACCCGGCCCTCAGCCCGGCAGCTTCGCCCGCAGCCGTCCGACCAGGGCTTCGGACCGCGTGATTGGCCCTTCCGCCCCGGCCCGCCGATATTCGTCGAGCGCGGCCTCGGCATCCGTCAGCGCCTCTTGCAGCCGCGGGACCCCGCCGCCCAGCGCAGCCAGGACTTCCCCGGTCACCGCCAGGCTTTCCATGGTCTGCGCCCAGAGGTCAGGCATCCGGTCCCGCGTCCATTCCCGCAGGGCGGCGTGATAGGCCTCGGCCGCCGCTTCCAGCCGCGGCACGTCCCGCGCGCGTGCCCCCAGCACCCGCAGCGTCGCGGCCAGATTGTGCTGCGTCGCCGCCCAGGCCAGCGGCGCGCGGTCCTGCGTCCATTCCCGCAGCGCCTCGCGATAGGCAACCACCGCGCTTTCCAGCTTGGCCGGATCGCCTTCTCGGTCGCCCAGCGTGGCCAGGGCGATGCCCAGATTGTTTTGCGTCATCGCCCAGTCCTGCGGCGTCCGCTCCCGCGAATAGACCTCCAGCGCCTGGCTATAGGCCGCCACCCCCTCGGCCAGCCGCACGGTGTTGCCGGCGCGGTCCCCCAGCGTGGCCAGAACGGTGCCGAGGCTGGTCTGGGTCATCGCCCAATCGCGCGGCGCCCGGTCCCGCGTCCAGGCCTGCGAGGCGCGCTGGAAGGCCGCGACCGCCGCTTCCAGCTTGGTCCTGTCGCCCTGCTGCCCGGCCTTGGCCAGCGTGGTGCCAAGATTGTATTGCGCCCCGGCCCAGGCATCTGGGGATTCCCGCTGGTCGAGCGTCCCCGACAGGTTCCACCATTGCTCGGCCGCCCGCGCCAGGGCGGTCAGGTCGGCGGCATGTTCGCCCAGCGCCTGCACGCCCTGCGCCTCTGCCCAGGCAAGGTCCTGCCGCTGCGCCACCGTCAGGCCCGGCGGCGGGCTCGCCACCAGCGCCTCCAACTCCGGCAGCCGCTGCTGGAGGCTGGCCACGGCTTGGCGCCCACGAGAGGTATCGGCGCTCGCCCCCGCCGCCAAAGCGACAACCGTCAGGGCGGTGGCGGCCACATCCGGTGGGCGGCCCGCCAGCAGGCCACGATCCAGCGCGAAGGGTGCGGCATCGGCCCGCGGCGACAGGCCACGCCCGACGAAACGGAAGCGCAGGGCGCGGGCATCGGTCGCCTCACCCCACAGCAACAGGTCGCCCCCCCGCTGCTGCAGCAGCGCCTGGACGTCGTGCTGTGCCAACCGGTTTGTTGCCTCGGCGCCTTCGGTATCGAGGCCTCGGCAGGCCTGCCGCAGCCGCCAGCCGGGCTGCCCGCGCAAGGTCCGGTTCACGGCCGCGGTCGCCGCGCCATCGGCATCGCCGTACAGCCGGGCGACCACCAGGGTCAGCGTTCCCGGCGGCTGGGCCGGCTTGGCCCCGAGCGAGCTCTCAGCCCATTCCCGGATATCGCAAGCGAAGGCGGGCCGGTCCGGAAACGTCGCCATGATCGCTAGCCGCAGCCAATCCGCGGGGAAGAAGGCGATCAGGGCGCCCAGGGCGGCGACCAGGCCAATCCTCGGCGCCCAGCGCCGGGATCGGCGCCAGAGACGCTGCCAGGACAATCCCTTGCGCTTCGCCCGGGCGCTGCGGGACCGCCGACGCTTGCGGCTGCGGTGCTGCCGCTGGGGGGCGGCTGGGGGCGCTGGCGGCACGGCCTCGGCCGGTTCGGCTTCGGCGGCCTCGATGATTTGCGGCATGAGAATTATAATATCGCAAATCGTATCTGGATTTGAAAGACGCCGACCGCAAATCCGCTTTCACATTACAAGTAGCGCCCCGCCCCCGGTGCCATCCGCCTGGGGCTCGGCGGGGCCGATCGCCGTCACCCGAGGCGGGGCCGGGCACGAAAAAATCCCCGCCCTGGGGGGGCGGGGATTGCCTGAGAACGTCAGTCCGGCCGGGCTACCCCCGGCGTGCACTCGGGTCTGGCTGAGGCAGGGCCTGGTGCTTGCGAAGGCCCGCCCCGTCCTTGCCGCGCCAGGCGCTACTTTTGCAGCGCCTGGACGATTTCCTGGGTCACCTTCTTCGCATCGCCGAACAGCATCATGGTGTTCGGGCGGAAGAACAGCTCGTTATCCACGCCGGCATAGCCGCTGGCCATGCCGCGCTTCACGAAGAACACCGTCTTTGCCCGCTCCACATCCAGGATCGGCATGCCGTAGATGGCCGAGGTCTTGTCGGTCTTGGCCGCCGGATTCGTCACGTCGTTCGCCCCGATCACATAGGCGACATCGGCGTCGGCAAATTCGGGGTTTATCTCCTCCAGCTCCTTCACGTCCTCATAAGGGACATTCGCCTCGGCCAGCAGCACGTTCATGTGCCCGGGCATGCGGCCGGCGACGGGATGGATGGCGTATTGCACCTCCACCCCTTCCTTCTTCAGCAGATCGCCCATCTCCCGCAGCACCTGCTGCGCCTGCGCCACCGCCATGCCGTAGCCTGGCACGACGATGATCTTGGAGGCGTTCTTCATGATGAAGGCCGCATCCTCCGGGCTGCCAGCCTTGACCGGCGCGCGGTCGCCCTGCGCCCCGCCAGCCGCGCCGGCCACCGCATCGCCGCCGAAGCCGCCCAGCAGCACGTTGATGATGCTGCGGTTCATGCCCTTACACATGATGTAGGAGAGGATGGCGCCGGACGCGCCAACCAGTGCGCCGGTCACGATCAGCAGCAGGTTGCCGATGGTGAAGCCGATGCCCGCCGCCGCCCAGCCGGAATAGCTGTTCAGCATCGAGACAACGACCGGCATATCCGCCCCGCCAATGGGGATGATCAGTAGGAACCCGAGGACAAAGGACAGCAGCGCAATCGCCCAGAACAGCGCCGTGCTGCCGGTCGACACGAAGGCGATGACCAGCACCACCAGCAGCACGCCCAGGCCGGCGTTCAGCAGGTGCTGGCCCTTGAACATGATCGGCGCGCCGGACATCCGCCCATCCAGCTTGGCGAAGGCGATGACCGAGCCGGAGAAGGTGATGGCGCCGATCGCGAGACCCAGCGACATCTCCACCAGCGAGGCGCCATGGATATGCCCATGCGTGCCGATGCCGAAGCTTTCCGGGCTGTAGAAGGCGGCGGCGGCCACAAAGACCGCGGCCATGCCGACCAGGGAGTGGAAGGCCGCAACCAGCTGCGGCAGCGACGTCATCTGGATCTTGTTCGCCAGATAGGCGCCGATGCCACCACCGATGGCCAGCCCGAGCACAATCAGCCCGATACCGCCGAGATCCATGCCCGGCCGCGCCAGCGTCGCCACGATGGCGATGGCCATGCCGACCATGCCGAACAGGTTGCCCTGGCGGGAGGTCTCGGGGTGGGAAAGGCCGCGCAGCGCCAGGATGAACAGCACCGCCGCGACGAGGTAGGATAAAGTGAGCAGCGTCGCCATCGGCTCAGCCCTTCTTCTTGATCTGGAACATCGCCAGCATCCGGCGCGTCACCAGGAAGCCACCGAAGATGTTGACCGCGGCCAGCGTCACCGCGAGGAAGCCGAAGATGCGCGCCATCGCGTTATCGGCGGTGCCCGCTGCCAGGATCGCGCCCACGACGATCACCGAGGAGATGGCATTGGTCACACCCATCAGCGGCGAATGCAGCGCCGGGGTGACGTTCCACACCACGTAGTAGCCGACGAAGCAGGCGAGCAGGAAGATCGTCAGCAGGAACAGGAAGGGATCGGCGGCGGCGGCCACCGGCGCTACATGCGTCACAGCCAGCGTCTTGGCAGTAGCGGCCAGCGCCTGGGCCCGTTCGGCCAGCGCCGCCGCCTGGTTGGCGATATCGGTCGGGTTCATCGGGATGTCTCCTTAGGCGGCCTTGGCCGGCGCGAAGGCCGGGTGCACCACGGCGCCGCCGCGGGTCAGCAGCACGCCCTTCACGATGTCGTCATCGGCCGGCAGCTTCGGCACCTTGGCGTCCTTGTCCCAGAAGGTGGTCAGGAAGGTCAGCAGGTTCCGGGAATAGAGCGCGGAGGCCGCGGCGGGGATGCGGGCGGGCCAGTTGTACCAGCCGAGGATGGTGACGCCGTTCTCCGTCACCACCTGCTCGCCCGGCTTGGTCAGCGCCACATTGCCCCCGGCGTCGGAGGCGATATCGACGACCACCGAACCCGGCTTCATCGACCGCACCATGGCCTCGGTCACCAGCGTCGGCGCGCGGCGGCCCTGCACCAGCGCCGTCGTCACGACGATGTCCTGCTTGGCGATATGCGCGGCGATCACTTCCGCCTGTTTGGCGTAGAACTCGGGCGAGAGCTGCTTGGCGTAACCGCCGGCGGTCTGCGCGGCGCGGCTTTCATCGTCCTCGTAACCCACGAAATGGGCGCCGAGGGACTTGATCTCCTCCTTCGCCGCCGGGCGCACATCGGTGGCGGTGACCCGCCCGCCGAGGCGCCGCGCGGTGGCGATCGCCTGCAGGCCGGCCACGCCCGCGCCCATGATGAAGACCTGCGCCGCGGGGATCGTGCCCGCCGCGGTCATCAGCATCGGGAAGCCGCGATCGAAGGCGGCCGCGCCCTCGATCACCGCGCGATAGCCGGCGAGGTTGGCCTGGGAGGAGAGGATATCCATGCTCTGCGCGCGGGTGATGCGTGGCAGCAGTTCCATGGCGCCGACATCGATGCCCGCCTTGGCATAGCTCTCGACCATCGCCGCATCGGCCTGGACCTGGGCCAGGACCAGCGCGCCGCGCGGGATCAGCGCCAGTTCGTCAACCGCGCCCTCACCGGCCGCGAGCGGCGCCCGCACCTTGAAGACGATGCCGGCACCAGCGAGCGCGCCGGCCGCATCGGCCGTCATCTCGGCGCCGGCCGCGGCGTATTCGGCATCCGGGAAGCCGGCGGCAAGACCGGACCCGGCTTCCACCGCGACCGAGAGGCCGAGGCCGATCAACTTCTTCACCGTCTCCGGCGTGGCCGCGACCCGTGTCTCGGCCGCCCGGCGTTCCTTCAGAACCGCCAAACGCATCAGGAACCCCTTTCTTACCCCGCCCCGGCCGGGGCGCGTCTGCGTGCCGCAGGGTCCGTGTACCGAGACCCCTGCGCGAGCCGCGCCCTTTACCGGCTGTTTGGTCACTTGACCACGAAAAAGACGCGGCCGGCGTGCAATGGCCGCACGGCGCGTCGGTCAGCGGCGGATAAGGATCCAACTTACGGTCAGCTCGATCTCTGCGCCTTTGGGGTCCACGGGCGGCGGCAGAGCCGGGATTTTTGCCCCCTTGAACGGGGTGGTGATCCCGAAATCGAGATAGGCCGAGCCCGATGGCTTGACCAAGTTCAAGCCCAGCACTGTGCCATCGGCGGCGACTCGCAGGCTGACCTTATTCACGCCGCTATGTCCGGCCTCCACGGCGTTGCGCGGGTAGCGGAGGTTCTCGTCCAGCCAGCGGCGGAAGGCGCCCGTCCAATCGGCCCCCACTTCCGCGCCCTTGACCTGGAGCATCGGCTCCAGCGCATAGCGACCCACCATCGCCACCGTATCGAGGGTGGTATCGAGGCGCGGCTGTGGCGCCGCTTGCTGGCGTGGCGGCGTGGCCAGGGTGCTGGCGCCGGGCATCCAGACCCCTGGCAGCGGCGGCGGGGGAGTCGGGCGGGCCTGGGCCTGCGGCGTTGCCTGGCTTGGTGGGCTGGGCGGCTGGGCGGTCTGGGTCTCCCGCCGCGGCGGCGCGGGGGGGGGTGGCGGCGGCATTGGCAAGGCGGCGGGCGCTTCCGCCAGGGGCGGCGGTGGCGGTGGGACGCTGGCCGGCACCTGCTGCGGCCGCGCCTCGGGGGGGGGTGGCGGCGGCG
>CAITYE010000112.1 GCA_903896535.1 uncultured Paracraurococcus sp. | reverse complement strand
GCGACATGGCCACGTACAGTCTCTCAGCTGCCTGCCCGGCAGCGAGCACGATCTGCTGGCCGTCACTCGCGCGATCAATTCTCTCAGCTGCCTGCCCGGCAGCGAGCCGGGGCCGATAGCGGGTGATCTCCGGGTCCTCTCTCTCAGCTGCCTGCCCGGCAGCGAGCGGCCATTCCGCCCCCTTGAAAGCCATCTTATATCTCTCAGCTGCCTGCCCGGCAGCGAGCGCCAGCGAGGTATTCGCTGATCTCATGCACTTTCTCTCAGCTGCCTGCCCGGCAGCGAGCAAGCTGATGCGTCCAGATCGGCTTGCCAGCGATCTCTCAGCTGCCTGCCCGGCAGCGAGCCGCGGCGTGCGCGGCTATGCCGTGGTGTCCGATCTCTCAGCTGCCTGCCCGGCAGCGAGCTTCTGCGGCACTTGGATCATTTGATGTATTCATCTCTCAGCTGCCTGCCCGGCAGCGAGCTCTCCCTTTCCAGGGAAAAACCTAATCAGGATAAAGGCTTAGCCTTGATCCCTCTCACAGATAAGATTTTCAAAGAGCACACCCAAATAACTGTTAATACTCAATTTTTCCGAAGGGGGCCGAAAGATCTTCGAATACCCCACGGGTCAGACCAACTTGCTCAGTGTAGCACATGCGCTCGATCTCCATGCCATAGTCCGGTACTTCGACCCGAAGCAGGCGCTGCATGTCTGCCTTGTCCATCTCTGAACCATGAGTGACAAAATCCCGCCAGGCATGTTCGTGGAGATCGCGGATCAAGAACTCCTCCGGCTCCAGTTCGCCAGTCGTCAGGCCATGTGCCGCGGCCAAGGCAAAGCCGCTGAATTTCGTCCCTGGAGCCATGTCGACATGCCAAGCAGCCTCCTCGAGGCTTTCACCGAACAGCGCATAGACAAGATCCCGCGTCGTTGACCGTCGGAACCTTCGCAAGCGAGGCATGGCTGCGCTTAGCCGGGCAATCGGAGAGGCAAGATAGCGCGTGCCAGGTGATGGACCCTCTTCCAAACCAAGCATGGCCCGCCTCAGCCGCGTCTCCGCATCCCGCAGGGGGATCTTGCCCTCCTCCGAGAGCAGCACGCGAGCCGTGATGACGGACACCGCATTGGATCCGATCAGATCCTCCGTGAGACGCTGCGGGAAGCTATCAAGCCTTTCTCGCGGAACTTCGGTTTCCCGGGCCGGACGGGTTTCCACTCCGGGCATCTGAAGGAAACCACTCTGCATTGCCACCGGACTGCGAGCGAGCAGGGCCACATTTGGCGTTGCTACGGGGTACAGGCGATGACGATTGACCCGGCCTGCTGCCTGGATCACCGCACGCAGTGACACCGGGTCGATCACGGCATAGTCGAAGTCGAGGTCGTTCCCTGTCTCGATGACTGGGGAGGCAACCACCACGATCTCGATGTCCGATACCCCTGCTTGAGCAGCACGCTCAAACACCCCGAAGCGCCGACAAAGTGATACGAGCTTACTGTTCGGATCCTGACCCTTGCGGGTCAGCGCGCGCTTCAGCTGGTTCTCGATCCAGGCGCGGTGCAGCCTTGGGAAGCGCGAGTGAAGGCAGAGCTTCAGCCGAAGACGCCCTTGATGGAGCCCGGCAGGAAGCTGTACCGCGAGAGCTGTGGTGTGCGAGATGCGGGTCATCCGCACGAGGCCAACCGACACTCGGCAACCATCAAGGCGAGCAGCGTGGCTGTCATGGAAAGTGCTGCAGGCCTCGTCCACCTGCCTGACCAGGTCCTCCCAACCATCGGAAAACGACAAGATACGCCCGAGGCGTAGGCCAGGAGCTCTATCAAGAGCGGCAAGCATGGTTCGCCGGCAGCGGTCGAGAGTTGGGCCGATCACCTCGGCGCCGGCCATCACGGAGCAGGAGTCTGGGGCGTCACCAGTGCAAAGCAGGTTTACGGTGTCGGCCACCCCAAAGGCAGCTGCATGGGCTGACCAGCCGGTGCGGTAAGCCCGGAAGAACGCCTCTGCCACATCCTGGGTCAGGGTCGCCGACATGATCAACAGCCGCCGGCCGCCAGCGCCGACCTGGTATGCAAGCCGGCAAAGGGCCGCCAGGTCCTCCGGCCCATACTGATCGATTTCATCCAAGATCAGGTCTGACGTTAGAACCCGCACCGCTTGAGGCAGGAAGCGGCTGTTCACCGGTGCGGCGACACCCATCAAGTGGTCCACTGTGGCGACAAGAACGGGGGTCTCGACCAAGCGCCGGAAGACGTATGCTCTGTTCCCGGCCATCCGGATCGCCTCAGCGCAGAAGGCTGGTAACTGGCGGTCGGTATCGAGCGACAGGCTCCTCAGCCAGTTGGTCTCCTCCTCTGTTCCTGGCTCTGGGATGTCGCCACGAGCCGGCTCGATGTGGAGCCAGATGGGCACGCCAATCCGGCTCTCGGCACCGGAGCTATCATCGTCCGGATCGTCCTTCAGGAAACTAATTGGGGGCTGTCCCACCAACACGGCAACTGCACGTTCGGAGAAGCCGAGATCCTTTACGTATTCGGAGGCAGACTGCGTCGCCAAACCTCGCAGTCCCAGCCCCAGGGTCATGCGCAACAGGCGGCGCTCTGGAACCATATCGGCAAAGATTGCTCCGGCAAGGATGGTGGGCGCACCCCGCGTTTTGCCGGACCCAGTTCCCGACAGGATGCAGCTGAAAAAGCCGCCTGCCGAAGAGCCGCACAGAGTACGTGCGGCGGCAGCGGCCTCCTCCTGCCAACGGAAGCGATCTTGAGTGGAACGCGGGTGGGCTACGCCTACCGGCGCTTCAGCCTCGAGAAGACCGGGGAAGCGATCACGTGACCGGTGCAGCATGTCGAAGGCACCACGGGTCTCGCCGTGCACCTTGCGGACGTGCCCAGATAAAGAATCTGCAGGACGGCTATCCCGGGTGTTGGCGAGGTGCCCATCGTACTCATCCCGCCCAACACTGTGGCTGGATCCCACGTGATCCGCGAACATAAGCGAGGCTCGGAGCGCCATGTCGAGCCCGTGCGACCCAAGGTCAGGACGCAACCTGTCAGTCGCCAGCCGGAGCGCTCGCAGCCACCAGTCCTCCTGCCAGAATGGCGTACCTGATGCGACCGCGAGATCCCGCCGCTCAAGAGGAGCATCCCGGTTGATGTGGCGATCGACAAGAAACTGAGAGAAACCTCCGTCGGTTTCGGGTAGCCGATGGTGGGTGAGAATCAACGCCCCGATCTGGAACGCAAGACGCTCAGGCACGTCCTCACTTTTAAGGTTAAGGCAGGCATTGCCCGAAGCCCGTACCTGGGCATGCCACCGAACGAGCAGTTCCACCGCCTCTGTAAAGGCTTGGTCGATCCGCTCGGACGTAATCCCGCGCAGGTTCTCTATCAGCGCTGCGTCATCGAGATTTCCCACGAGCAGATCCCAGACCACGACGGAGACCAGCTCATGGCGCACGGCATCAGCGACTGTCGGCCGCCCTGCCAGTGCTGCTCTGAGCTTCGCCTGGAAGAGAACCGTAGCCTTGCCGAGATCGTGGAACAGGGCTGCGATCTGGACCACCGCTCGGAACGAGGAAGCTTTCTCGGTCAGTCCATCACCACGCCGGAAGCTGGCAGGATGGGAAGCGACCGGGACGAGACCTCCAGACGAGAAGCTGGAGCGGGATCCAACGAGAATCAGAGGATTTCGGCTATCCCTCGAGGAACGCACCTCCTGGATCATGACCGCCGTATTCCGGGTTGCGATCTCACGCAGCTCACGAGCAACACGGTCGAGGCAGGCATTGGTGGCACGGCCACGCCAGGTCCGATCGCCGATGCGCCAGAAATACCGGTCGAGAACCCGTGCCGTACGTGTCCGGGCCTTTTTCGAGGACCGACAGACGGCCAGGATCTCTCTCACGAGGCTGCTGCCTCGGTGCTGCCACCGGCCTTGAGCATCGCCTCGACCGTGGCGATCGCCTGAGCCAACACACGCTCATCGTCGAAAGCGCTGATCATGCGGCCTCGGAACGCCGCCTCAGGATCGTCCTCATTCTTTTTCCGAGGAGCGCAGAAGGCAGCTGGCAGGACAAAGGCGTCCTTGAAGCCATCGGCCAAGTCGAAGACCAGGCCACCAGCACGAGTCTTGCCGTGAAAAACTGCGAGATGGGGTGGGATGCCGAGTGCCCAGAGCGCCGCTCCCGCCATCCCGTAGCAAAGGTAGTTCCCGTGATCGATCAGGCCGTTCACGAGCGTCGCGGGACCAGGACCAGATGCCGTACCCGCTTCTCTTCGAAAACCGCCGTCCTTGTTCGAAAGACCAGCCAGTCGAGCAAACTCGGCATAGCAGGCCTTCGTGAATTGGCCCTCGTGCCCCAGCAACTCCTGGATCGAGTTTATGGTTAGCAGGCTCTTCTCGAAGCTGCCGCAGATGCGGAGGATAGGATCCGCATCACGGAGGCCCATCCACTTGCGCGCATGCTTCACCCCCGTCTCCCGCATGCAGGCAACCCGTGCCGACATCACTGCCTTTGCTGCCGCAAGGGAGCGCACTGGATCTAGGTAGATGGGCAGCATTTCCCGGAAGTGCCGGGTCGCATGGTAGGTCGTCAGGGAACCGAGATGCAGAGGCGTGCCGCCAGTACCAGTAAAGGCGACGTGCACGCCCTCTTCAGCTAGCAGCCGCGCAGCTTCCTGGGTGATGGATGTTCCTTGACCCAGGAAGAGAACGGCTAGGTTGGCGTGAGGGATATTGTACTCCCGCCGCCGCTCGTCATCTGCCGCATGATAGACGACACGGTCGCCCTCGACGTGGATGCGTGCCCGCTCGAGCAGGAGCGCGCCCTCTCGGTCAGTGATGAGGAGACGCGGTCCGCTTCTAGGCTGCGTCATCCTGGACCTCGACCAAAGCTGGGAGGACGGGCAGGATGGCGGGGGTCTCCCCCGAGGAAAACCCGTAGGTCGAGACCTTCAGCGGAGCGTCGGACTGTGGTGCGACAATCTCCCGGATGCGAAGGGGAGTCGAGCCCAGGAAAAGCGTCAAGCCTCCAGTCAGGGACACCGGCTTGCGGGTGATCTGACGCAATTTGATGCCCCGACGCTCTGCACGGCGGCGCATGCGCTCGATACCGGCGGCCGTCCACTTTCCACCCCGCTGGTCACGGACATAGGCGACACCGGTTTCACCTGGTTCCCGCTCAACCTCGAAGATCTCCGGAGGCCGGATCATCCCACGCCGCAGCAAAGCTGCGATGCCCTCAGTGCCGAGCAGGGTGCGCAGGCAGGCACCTGAACCAATCAGCTCGATCTCGTTACCCGGCAGGTCCCGCTGTCGTCCGGGATGGTGGGTAGGCAGCGCCACGGCGATGAAGTCCTCTGGATTGCCACGGCGGTTTACGTGGTGGACCGCTGCAAGGGCTTGGGCGAGGACGTCTGGCGCGGCTCCGAGCTCAATCACGGCTCGGACCGGCATGATCGTCAGCCTGGCAGTTGCCTGGCAAAGGCCAGGGCCAACGTTAAGATGCTCGCTCATCATCACTCACTTTTCGCGCTGCCGAAGACCCCGCCGCGGACCAGGTTCGCCATCAGAAAATGGATGTCTCCTGGGATCTCACCCTCGGACTTCTCGAGCGCAGCGAAGAGCTCCTCCGGCTTCCGACGGAGATCGTAGAAGCTACGCTTGGACCCTTTGTCGCGCAGAACTGCGCTGGTTTCCTGCACGCCACCGTATGGGTTCACGGCAATCGCACCGTAGGAAGCGTCGCCATGCCAGACATCGATATGGCGGAGCGCAGCGCCGATTTTCTGCGAGTGCATGGAGGCCTGCTGGATGATGCGTCCGCCGTGGAGTGCCGGAAGCTTCGCGTAGATGCGGCTGACGTTGTCCTGCTTCACCTCGTCCCGGACATACTCCTGGGAGGGGAAAATCTCCTGTCCTGGCTGCATCGCTGCCGACCAGACCACCGCGAAGGTGAAAGGCCCCCCGCTCCCACTCAGCGCAGAGGCAAAGAGGTCCACGAAGGCCTTTAGGTCGTCTTGGCTGCCATGCGTCATCGCCACTGTCATGTCGTCCATGCCAGCAGGCGTCTCGAGGTCACGGAGGTGATCATGGAGAGGGTTGAAAGCCATCTTTCTCCCATCGAAGTTGTCGATACGCACCTCGGCAGCGTCGGTTTGCCAGCGGTTGCGCCAGGCGAAGCGGCCATTGGCGACATTCCAGGTGTAGAGTTCGGCAAGCCTCCGGAAACCACCACGGGCTGCATAAGCCTCCGCGAGCTTTCTGTAAGCGTGCACTACTTCAGCCTTGTCACAGGCATGGGGACGTAACGCGCAAGGCAGCACCCGGACTGAGAAGCTGAGCTCGATCGCATCGCAGCCCTGCGGCACGGCAGCAAACTCGACGACCTGCGGATTGCTCTTGCCGGCGTTCTTGGCGTTGTCCTCGGAGGATTGGCCGCGCACTCCCTTCGACATGATCTCAACGGGAACGCGCTGCCGCTCTTCGCCAGTGCCGCGGGTACCGTGGAACACCCCCTCCGTGATCTGCACAGAGCGAGCGAAGGCCAGCATGTTTGTCTCAAGGGACTGGGCTTCTGAGGATTTCGGGCGAGGGGGCATCAGGCAATCTCCATCGAGGAAGAACAGGGAGCGGGGTAATAGACACGGTGGCCGAGGATCCATGCTCCCTCGGCGTGCCACCGCCAGAACAGATCATCGAAGGCGTGCGGTGAAGCGTCGGTCAGCCTGCGATTACGGACCGAGACCAGTTCGCCGATGCCGAGCACTGGCTCGGTGAAGACGTGCGGAAGATCTGGATTACGGGTTCCCCGGCGGGGTGTGGCGGTGATCGGATCTTCGAGAAGGAAGTGGCCGACAGCGACCGGCACGGGCCATCCAAAGCCTGGCTCACGCTCTGCGGGGTACAGCAGCTCGGCGATTGCCAAGTGGCTTCTGACGTCGCCCCTTGAAACTGCATGGCGGCTCGGATCTTCGGGACGGATAAGCGCCCAGCCCCGTGGGGCATGTCGCAGAGCACCACCATCCGGTGCGACCCGCTCAACCCGGATCTTCGTCTCCTGGAACAGACCCCCGGCGAGACGACGACCAGCCAGCGCCGTCTGTACGGCGATCTCGTTGGAGCAGTCCGGGATATCGAGAACCAAGGAGAAGCGTACCGTCCCGGTCAGGTCCTCTATGATCTCGATCGGGGAAAACCGGCCGGAGGCAGGTGTCATCTCGGGCTTGGTGCGCCCGTTGGATACAGCCACATCGTGGAGCACGGGCAGCACCCCGACTTTCCAGCGCTCGGCACCCAGCTCGGGCGCAATCGCAGCTCCCAAACCTAGGAAGGCGAGGGGGGACGGCAGACCCGAGGCGTAGTCGTTCATGAGCAGGTTGACGCGAGAGGCGGTCAGGTTCGAGACGAGGAACTTCACTGCTGACCCTCCGCAGCCCGAATGCGCGAGCGGAAATGGTTGCTAGTGAGCGCCTGGCGTGCCCGGTCGAAGTCGTCTTGCCGCGGCCAGCGAAGCCGCACCAGGATGACGTCCGGCGAGGGAACGGTCAGCCTCCCCGCACCTGGATCAAGGCTGACCGCCTCCGCTCGAACCTCTTGGATAAAGTCGAACGCTTCCTGGATCAGGCGATCAGCGCGGCGATCGAGCCCGGCTCGGATATCGCTGTTGCTGTATTGGGCCTCGCGGTCCAGCAGGTCCGCGTAGCGAAGAACCCAATCCGCGATATCGCCGGTTTGCATCCGTGGAAAGCTTCCGCCTGCCACGAAGCGATGGATTGCCGCACTGAAGCGGTCGAGGGTTCCAGGAAAGCGGGCATGGAAGCGAATCCGCGGACCGCCGATCGCGCCGGAGATGTTCTGCATCTTGGCGCTGACCGACTGCCTGCTCCAGGATCCACGCGGAACCTTTGGCCCGCCTTTCTCCTGCTTCCGGAAGTAGGGGGCTGTGACATCACGCATGCCCATGTAGGCGGCGGCTGGAGACACAGGGGTAGCCTGCAGATCGCCGCCCGCCGGGTTTGGCAAGAATATGATTGGAAACTCAGCTGCCGGCAGTCGGGTAATCGGCGAAGGGTCTACTCCAAGGCTAGACTTCAAAGCCGCAAGTACGTCGGCACCGAAGACCCTGGCGAAGCTCTCGAGTACGCCGGAGGAGATGTCCTCCGGGTTCTGGATGTGCTCGATCAGGCTCTTTGTTGGGTGCCCGAGGATCTCGAGGGGCCGGAAGGCAATCTTTGCAACAGGAATGTCCGCGGCATTCACCGAAGGGACAAGATCGGGTTGCCGGTTTGTCGAACCCGGGGTCGGACGCATCACGCTCTGGTCGCCATCGGTTCGGGGAGAGACGAGCTTCAGCAAATAGGATCCGCTCTTCGCGCCGACGCGGGCCATTGCCTCGGCCGTCACGGGCTTGCCGTACTCCTGCGCCATCAAGCGGTAGGTACCCTCGACCTCCTCGATCTGGATCGGTTCTCCGATCGGGCGGAAGCTGAGTTGGCTACGTGCCTTGAGTGGCTTGATTGAAGCCGGGTCGACCTGGTTCACGCGACGGTCCTCACGATAATGTCGTAAGAACTATCACAATGCGCCGAGAAGCCTGACAACAGAATTTTTTCTGAATGAAAAAATTTCGCTTTGGGCCGTCGTTTTAGTTACGCTAGCCTCCGCAGAAGACGTCTCATCCCGGGTGACAGCGCCGATGCACCACCGAGCCTTGCTTCGTATGGGATGGATCGAGGCGAGCTTACGCTTCGCCGGTCAGTTCGCTAGCGGAGAGAAGAAGGCCTACATGGACCGGTTTGGGTTAGGTCCAGGCCAGGTCTCATCGGATCAGGCTCACTTCGCACAGGAGTTCAACGAAAGGTACGGCTCGATAGTTGTCGAGGTAGGCAAGGGTAAGCTCAACATCGTCCAAAGCACCGGGTTGCCGCCTTTGCCAGCCTTCGAGATGCCCAGCATGACCGAGTGGCTTCAGGTCATGATGGGCTCGGCGTTTCTCAAGGTCGATTCAGCTCGTCGAGCTGAGCCTTCCCCAACAGTCCTCCACTCAGTCGTAACCGCGATCCGGAAAAGGATGCCCCTCGATATCGTCTATCTCTCCCGCAGCTCGGGAAAGTCACGTAGGATCGTATCGCCGCACGTCATCGTCGACGTCGCCGAACGCCTTCACCTCAGGGGCTACGACCACGCACGAAATAGGTTCTCCGACTTCGTCCTGAGCAGGATCCAGGAAAGTGGGCTTGCTGATGCCGGGATCTCCTTCGTTCCGCCTGATCGAGATGAGGAATGGCGTCGCCGCGTCACCATCGAGGTCCGTGCGTACGCTGATCTTGATGGAGACCGCCTGCAGGCAGTGATCCAGGATTTCGGGCTTAACGTTCAGGCCAGCCGGTTACTCCAGCATCGTGCAGCCCTGGCTCGCTACCTGATCGACATGCCGATGGATCCCAACTCCGGCTTCGCTTCCCCCGTCAGCGTCCGCATCCCTGACTAAGCCAGCTTGCTTCGCGTTGCCTAGTAGGGGTCACGACACGAAAGTCGCCCCGGTGTCCGGCTCGAAGGAACAAAACGAGAAGAATTGTCCGCTTTCTCCTCCATCAATCAAGCCCTCTGCCATTGCGTTGGGTTCGCGGGTTTGGCTGACACCACCAGGCTATCCGGAAGACCCTGGATTTCTGGACCTTCGTGGATGTCGGACACTCAACTCACTTTCGTGTCCTGACCCCTGACTCAGTGCATTAGCGGTCCCAGCCGCTGTCGCGGCGGCGGCGGGGCGGCGGGGGGGGCGCTGGAGCTGGGGGCGGCGTCGGCAATGGTTGGGTAGGTGTGTCCGGTTGGGGTGGCGGTGTGGGCGGTTGCGCCGGTGCGGGCCTCACAGTGGGGATGGTGCCGCCGGGCCGTGGCAGTCCGGGTGGAGCCGGTGGCGGCATCCCCCGCGCCGATGCGATAGCGGCCGCACGCTGGGCTGCGGCTGCTAGGAGGGCGTCGGCCGGTGAGGCGGCGGCGGGCGCGCGGAGCTGGTTGATGGCCGCCTGGCGTGCGGTATCCCGCGGATTCTGGATCACCCGGCCAGCAGATTGAGGTGGTGGGGACATTTTCGCGGCCGGCCGGGTGACGGGTGGCTGGGAGCTGGGAGGGACCGGCTGCTCCAGCGGTGCAGCAGCCGTCTCTTTCTCTCGCGCCTTCTGTCGCGCCCGACGCCTTGCCCGCTCTGCTTTGAGGGCATCCGCGCCAGCCTGCTGAACGGTGTCGAGCATCTCGCCGCCCGTTTCCGTCACGCGGTCGATCGCCTCCTCGATCCACTGCCCCGCGCCTGTGCCAATCGTCGCGGCTGCTCCACGCAGCCAGGCCGAGATCCCGCTCCAGGTCGATCGCGCGGTGGCGCCTAGTCCGGATGGGTCGCCGGCAGGCAGCACCGCGACGCTCAGCGGCGCCGCAGGTGTTTTTACAGCCGGCAATGGCGGCGGCACTCGGACGGCCGGGCGCTGCCGTTCCGGCACGGGCGACGACGGCGTCAGTGGCTGTTGCGGTGGCGTCGCCTCCGGGGCTGCCACCGGCTGGGCCCGTTTAAACACGTGCTGTTCCCGAGCTCCGGCGATCGCCTCGGCGCGCAGGTGGCGGGCGGTTGCTGTGTGGCGGTCTGCTGAGAGTGGCGCGGGACGGCGTGCTGCCAAAATCCGACCCTCAGCAGCCTCCCCTGCCCGTTCAACCAAATCGGCCTCTTTGGCCTCGGATGCAGCCTCGGCGCGCATACGTCGAGCCAGAATCGTATGCCTCCTGTCTTCCGAAAGCCGCGTGGGCGGTACGCGGGCACTCTGGATCCGCTCAACCGCGGCAGCCTCCGCACCAGCCTCTTCGGCCTCCGCCCACCGCGCGCGGAGCATCCGCAACGCCGACAATGCAGCCGGGTTGCCACGCTGATCTCGGCGCAATTTCGGCTCAGGCTCCCGAAGCATCCCCCGCGCGGCGTTGCTCCGTGGATCGACGCGCGCCGACAGGCCGGCGCTGGCCAGGGCAGCGTTCACGATATCCGCGAACGCCTCGCGCTCGGCCATCATGGCCGCAGCGCGCATACAGAGCGCAATGCTGACCTGCGTGGCCTTGCGTGCCCCGCCGCGCTCGGGATGGGTCGGGTTGTAGCGCTTGAAAAACTTCTCCGGCCCGCGCTCGATGCCGTCCAGAATCCGCGGCGACCACATCAAATGGATATGCGGCTGCGGCGCTCCATCCATCGCCGGCGGCTCATGAATGGCCCATAGAAATGGGTGCCGTTCGCCACAAAGGACCGCCGCGGCCTGATGCGCGATCGCTCGCTTCTGGTCGCCGTCCACGCCTCTCGGCAATGTGAGGATCCTGGTGTTCGCGGTCCTCCCCTTTTCGCGTTCGTAACGGTCTGCGGCGGCCCAGAACCTGATCGGATCGTCCGCCACCCACGGTGGCATGTTCCCGACGCCAACCGCCACGAGATCGCCGGGCCCATCGCCGTTGCGGGCAACCTGCGCTGTCGCCGTGCTCGCGTGTTCGTGCCCCTCGTAGGCGCCTACGCGAGCGATGTAGGCCGCAGTGATCGCCGTTTGGCCGCGCGTTCGCGTCCCTGACGCGTATCCAAAGGCGACCAACTTGCCCTCCGCAGCGCTCCTGCGTTTCCCGGAATCGCCGCGAAAGTTCAAGGCTTTTCGAGAAACTCTATAGCGCGCCTATAAAATCTGATTCGGTGTTAGATCAAGAGGATATTTTTTGGTACGTTGAGCCGATCAACGAATCAGCGATCCTGGCCGTGCACGAACATCTAGATCTCATCGAACGCCTGCGCACACGAGACCCTCGCACTCCCCGGCAATCCCGGATGATCGCGCTCTGGGACGATCCCTGCCCGAGCGCGGAGGACCGCGAATTGTTGACGTGCATGATTCGAGCGGAAACCACACGGGAAGCGGCGCGAGCGGCCGCGCAAACCCTTCACAAGGCAAATTCACAATACGCCTATCGGAAACGGCGTCTGAAAGTAAAAACTCTTATAGAACTCGGTGATCTAATTGTTGTCTCCAAAGTAAGTAATTTCGATAGAGCTACCATAATCGGTGCCCTGCTGGAGCTTCATAACGTTAACGGGAAACAACTGGAGAATTGGAAATCTTTAGGTGAACTAATTCTCAAGAAGTTAGACAAAACGGGGACCTGAAACCGATGTTTCTGGTAATATTTTTAGACTCGACTGATCACACTCACATCATGCACATCAAGGCGCATGATAAAGAAAGTCTTTTTTATGAGATTTTGAAAATGTCGACCACAACGAAGTATGCCGACTACAATTTCATTATGGCACAGCTTAAATCTGGAGAATCTAAAGATTTGTCTCGCGCTGACTACACGGGCTGGACACCATCACCTGGGGTGATCGAGCGCCTGAAACGCGAGTTGTTTGACGAGGAGGTGTCCCGGCTTCGCGGGGAGCCCCAGCGGCCAAAGTGATTCGCTACCTCAACCCGAGCACCAGCAATTCCGCCAGAATTCAACAGGATAATTTGAGTTTCAGGACAAATTTCTGCTTTGCGCTTCGCCGACTCGCGCGAAAATGAGCCCATCACGCACGAGCGTGATTCGCCCTGCGGACACCCATGCGATGACCAGCGATACCCCTACCCCTAGGCCCACAACCCGCGAAGCCTGGCTTGCGGAAGCCCTTTCGGGCCTCCGCGTCTATTTCAAGGAATGCGGTTACGAGGTGCCGGAGGCGCGGGCCTCGGTCGGCTTCGGGTCGCAGGGGCGGCGGGCGAAAGCGGACGTACAATCGTTCAGCGCCGAAGCCTCCGACACCAGGCATGTGGAAATGTTCACCAGGCCCGAAAACGCTGACCCAGGCATTGTCTTAGCAAAACTGGCGGAGGAACTGGTCAGCGTCGTTGCGTCGCCTGATGCCGGCCGCGGTAGGGGTTATCGCCGCATAGCCATCGCGGTTGGCTTTACCGGCCGAATGATGGCTCCCATCCCAAGCCCCAGGCTGCAGGAGCGTTTAAACGCTCTTGTTCGCGAGCTCGGGCCCTTCGACCACAGCCCATTGGACGCGGAATGGGAGGCGATCAACAAGTCAAAACCGCAGACGACCCGGCTGATGTCGGGGGCCTGCGCGGTCTGTGGGTACAGGGCCTGGACAACGCGGCTCTGGCTATCCAGGGCGGGCGCTCCGAAATGTCCCATCCACCAATCGCTGGAGATGGACAAGCCGTTCCAGGCGCCGGCTGGTGAGGAAGTCACAGACCGTCAAGCCGACGGGGGCCCTCCCCCACCGCAGATCTCGACCGATACCTCGGGAGAAACTGGCCCATTAGAGGTGGACAAAGCTTCGTCCGCTATACCGGAATGTCCGCCCGTGCAGCCGACGCCGTCCCATGTGGAGGCCTTGCCAGGCGTCCAGTGGACCGCGCGTTTCCGTGGGCCCCCGTCTGATGAAGTCCGGACCAGCCTGAAGGGGCGGTTTGCCGCTCGCTATGACCGGGACACAAGGAGCTGGCACGGCATCGCCACGAGCGAAGACCTCCCGGCGCTTAGGGCTTTCGTGGAGCCCAACGCAGGCACCCTGGAGGTCTCCAACTAGACCGTTTAAACACACTCCGGTGTGATGAGAGGACCGGTCAGCCTGGGCTGGTGGCGACCTTGCGTGGTCGGCCACCACGCTGGCCATTGGCGCGTGCCGCGGCCGCCTTCGCTGGCGATGTAGCGCGGCCAGCCCGCTTGGCCATGTAGCTGGCCGTTCCAACCAACCCGGCGAGCAGGCCAGGTACCGAGAGGTCGACGTCGAGCGCTTCCCAGTGCAGGCCATAGCCGGCACCAAGGATCTCCACGGCGGTGAGGCTCTCCTCGGTGGCGTGCTCGAGCCCCTGCACCAGGCGCGGCGGAAAGGCGAAGGTGCAGCCGTTGGTCAATTCCACCACGACGCGGCCGACGCTGGAATCATAGTGGGCGCCGGCTGCGCGCGGCTCACTCACCCAGGCCTTGCGGCCACGCTCGAGGGCGGCGTCGATCTTGGCATCAGTCAGTTCGACCATGGATATCCTCCCAGCGTGCCAGCAGGCGTGCACGCTCCTCCGTGATGAGGCGCACCGCCTGTCGAATGGCACTGCGGCTCATGCCCCTGGCCCAGATCAGTTCCGGAGTGCCGTCGGCGCCCAACAGATCGATCTTGGCCTCCCCGTCCCCGAAGACGTGGACATGGGCGGGTTCGTGGTCGTTGGTGAAGATAACCACGTGGAACCCGCGGGCCCGCAGGACGGTGACCATGGACGGAAGAATAACCCATCAAGTTAGGTTTTTGCAAGACGTCTATATGTCTGGTGGCTTCGCGCTCATTGTCGGAACCACGCCATCATAGGACGGAGCTGGAAGCACTCTGAGCGGAACGGACAACGGATGCAGCCTCAGTCGCTCCCGTGGTCCGCTAACCTGTCCCAACCGAGTTGCAGGCTGATTGCGGCAACATCGGCCTCAACAGCGGTAGGTCCGAGATGGGCGGGCAGCGGACCACACCCCTTCACGAATGTCCTGCTCGCGTCGCACGTTTTCGAGGAAGAGCCGCATCGCACGAGGCGACCGCAGGCGGTGCACGCACTTCGAAGCTGCTCCGGCCAGCATTTGCCGATAGCGTGGCGTGAGCCGCCGGTGGCATTGCCACAGCACCTTGTAGCTGCTGATTGAGCTCGACCAGATTGGGCTGCCCGCCGGCCAGCCCTCCGGCTCCACAAAGATGCCCTTGATAAGCCGTTTCGTGACCCACCAGTGATGCAAGGCGAGCGGCAGATCGACATGGATCAGCGTGTCCGCCGCCGCGAACCGCTCCCATGCGGAAGCGACGCAGCCGAAACCGTCGATGATCCAGGCATCCCCCCGGAGCAGCTCGCTATGAAAGTGCAGGTACCGTTCGTGCGGCACCGTCTCGCCGGCTGGTCCGTATTGGATCTTGTCGATGACGTGCAGCGGCAGCCCGGTTAGCTCCGCCAGATGCCTTGCTAGGGTGGATTTGCCGCCACCAGCATTGCCAAACACTGCCACCCGCTTCATCGCGGGGGATGGGCTGGCACGCGAAGAGATTGGTAAACCGGCGCTGGTTTCGCTGCGCGTGCCGTCGAAGGCGGTCTTGGGTTGACACATGGTGGAGGTCCGGGCGGGCGCTGGATCGGGCGCCAATGGCAAGGGGCGGCGCAGTCGGCCTGACGCTGTCAGGCCGAGGGGGTAATTCGTCCAAGCCGCTGCGGTGTCCTCATGCACGTAGGGTAGCGCAGGGTACGGCCCGGGTTCCAGTTTCGAAGGGCGCGCCGCCGTCCAAGACCTCATGGTCCAGCCTTGGATTGTGAATGTCCGCTCAGGGTCGAACTCGGCTGTAGCTGCGCTGGCTGAGCTACCGCGCTGATATCCCCGATCTGTCTTGCTTGGAGTGACTCCAGCCTTCACTAGCTACTGCTAATCGCTAGGAGCTAGCAGCTAAGGTCTCGCGGCAGGCCCGATGCAGCCCGGCCTGGAATTTCGGCCCCTGGTAGCCGCTGTCGGCGTAGAGCTTCAGCAGGAACGGGAACAGCCCGAACAATGAGCCCATGAGTAGCACGCCGCCGTCACGGTCTTGGATATCAGCGGCGTGGATGATGGCGTGCATCAGCAGGCCTTGGGTG
>CAITYE010000111.1 GCA_903896535.1 uncultured Paracraurococcus sp. | reverse complement strand
GGTGACGCTGGCCGATGGGCGCCGGCACACCGAACAGGGCAAGGTCGAATTCGTCGATACCCAGGTCGATCGCAGCACCGATACGCTGCTGCTGCGGGCGCTGATCCCGAACCCGGCGCGCGGCGCCGCGCGGGCCGGCGATCTCGGCCAGCGGGAGCTGGTGGACGGGCAGTTCGTGACCATCACACTGGAAGGCGCGGCACCGGTGCAGGCGATCACGCTGCCGCGCGCTGCTGTGCTGCAGGACCAGGGCGGCTTCTTCGTCTTCGTCCTGGGCGAGGGCAACCGCGCGGAACGCCGACCCGTCGTGCTGGGCCGCGCCATCGCCGAACAGGTGGTGATCGAGCGCGGCTTGACGCCGGGCGAGACGGTCATCGCGGAAGGTGTGCAGCGCGTCCGCCCCGGCGCCCCAGTCAACCCCGGCCCGGTCACCCCCGCCCCGGCGGGCGCGGCGCGGCCGGGCTGAGCCGATGCTCTCCGCCGTCTTCGTCGACCGGCCACGGCTTGCGATCGTCATCGCCATCGTCATGACGCTGGCCGGCGGGCTGGCGCTGCTGTTCCTGCCGGTCAGCCAGTTCCCGGAAATCGTCCCGCCGCAGGTGCAGGTCGTCACCCGCTTCCCCGGCGCCTCGGCGGCGGTGGTGGAGGCAACGATCGCCCAGCCGATCGAGAGCGCGGTGAACGGCGTCGATCGCATGATCTACATGCGCTCGAACAGCGCCAATGACGGCACCTATGTGCTGAATGTCAGCTTCGCGCTGGGCACCAATGCGGATATCGCGACCGTCAACGTGAACAACCGCGTGCAGGCGGCGCTGGCGCGGCTGCCGGCGGAGGTGCAGCGCAACGGCGTGACCGTGCGCAAGCAATCCTCCGCCGTGTTGCAGTTCCTGTTCCTCTCCTCCCCCGACGGCAGCCGGAACCCGCTATTCCTGTCCAATTACGCGACGATCAATGTGATCGACCGGCTGGCGCGGGTGCCGGGCGTCGGGCAAGTGAACCTGTTCGGCGCGCTGGATTATTCGATGCGCGTCTGGTTCGAGGTGGACCGGCTGATCAACCTCAACGTCGCGCCGCAGGACATCATCGCGGCGATCCAGGCGCAGAACGTGCAGGCCGCGGTTGGGCGCATCGGCGCCCGGCCGATCGCCGAGTCCCAGCAATTCCAGTTCAACGTGCAGACCCAGGGCCGGCTGGTCACGCCCGAGCAATTCGGCGCCATCGTCATCCGCGCCAATCCCGATGGCAGCGTGCTGCGGGTGCGCGATGTCGCGCGGGTTGAACTCGGCGCCGCCAGCATGGAACAGGAAAGCCGCCTGAATGGCCAGCCGGCGGTCACCATGGGCATCTACCTCGCCCCCGGCGCCAATGCGGTCCAGGTCGCCGCCGGCGTGCGCCGGGCGATGGACGAGCTGAAGACCCGCTTCCCCACCGGCGTCGATTACAAGGTCTTCTACGACACCTCCGACTTCGTCAACGACACCATCGCCGAGGTGCTGAAGACGCTGCTGGAGGCCTTCGTCCTCGTCGTCCTGGTGGTCTATCTGTTCCTCGGTTCGGCCCGCGCCACCATTATCCCGAGCATCGCCGTCCCGGTCAGCCTGATCACCACCTTCGCGGTGCTGCTGGCGATCGGCTATTCGGCCAATACCATCTCCCTCCTCGCGCTCGTCCTCGCCATCGGCATCGTCGTGGATGACGCCATCGTGGTGGTCGAGAATGTCGAGCGGGTGATGGAGGAACACCCCGAGCTATCCCCGGCCGAGGCGACCAAGCGGGCGATGGCGGAGATCACCGGGCCGATCATCGCAATCACCCTGGTGCTGCTCTCGGTCTTCGTGCCGGTCGGCTTCATCCCGGGCATCGCCGGGCGGCTGTTCAGCCAATTCGCGGTGACCATCAGCGTCGCCATGCTGATCTCGGCGATCAATGCGCTGACGCTCTCCCCCGCGCTCTGCGCCCTATTTCTGCGCCATGGCGGGCCGAAGCGCGGGCCGATCCGCTACGTGCTGCGCGGCATCGATGCGGTGCGGGACGGCTATGCCGGCGCTGTCCGCCGCCTGGTGCGTGTGTCGGCCCTCTCGCTGCTGCTCACCGCCGGCTTCGGCTACGGCATTTTCCACCTCGCCCGGCAGACCCCCTCGGGCTTCCTGCCGCAGGAGGATCAGGGCGCCTTCTTCGTCCAGGCCCAGCTGCCCCAGGGGGCCAGCGTCTCCCGCACCCGCGCGGTGGTGGCCGAGCTGGAGGCGATCCTCAAGCGCAACCCGGCGATCGAGAACACGCTGGCGATCGTCGGCTTCTCCCTCATTGATGGCGGGGCGCAGTCGAACTCCGCCTTCCTGGTCGCCCGCATGAAGCCCTTCGCCGACCGCAAGCGGGTGGAGGACAGCGTCTTTGTCGCCATCCGCCAGGTCTTCGGCGCCGGGCAGGCGATCCGCGCGGCCAATGTCTTCGCCTTCAACATCCCGCCCATCATCGGCCTCGGCACCGGCGGCGGCTTCGAGTACCAGTTGCAGGATTACGAAGGACGCGACCCGGTCGAACTCGGCGGCGCCATGCTGGGGATGATGGTCGCCGCCAACCAGAACCCGCGGCTGCAGGCGGTCTTCTCCACCTTCTCGCCGACCACGCCCTCCTTCTTCCTCGATATCGACCGCGACAAGGCGCAGGTGCTGGGGGTGCGGATCAGCGACATCTTCACCGCCATGCAGGCCACGCTCGGCGGCTTTTACATCAACGACTTCAACCTGTTCGGCCGCACCTGGCAGGTGAACATCCAGGCCGAGGCGGCCGATCGCGACGATATCCCCGACATCTGGCGCATCCGCCTGCGCAATGCCCGGGGCGACATGGTCCCGCTGCGCGCACTGGCCGAGGTGCGGGTCGTGCTCGGCCCGCAGACCATCCAGCGCTACAACAATTACCGCTCCCTCACGCTGAACGGCTCGCCCCGCCCCGGCATCTCCTCGGGTGAGGCGCTGGCGGCGATGGAACAGCTTTCGGTCAGCGTGCTGCCGATGGGCTACGGCTACGAATGGACCGGCGCCGCGCTGCAGGAAAAGCAGGCGGCGGGACAGACGCCCTATGTGATCGGGCTGTCGGTGCTGTTCGCCTATCTGTTCCTGGTCGCGCTGTATGAAAGCTGGACCATCCCGGTGCCGGTGCTGCTCTCGGCCGCCGTCGCCGGGCTGGGTGCCTTCCTCGCGCTGCGCCTCGCGGGCATGAGCCTCGACGTCTATGCCCAGATCGGTCTCGTCGTGCTGATCGCGCTGGCCGCCAAGAACGGCATCCTGATCATCGAATTCGCCAAAGGGGCACGGGAGCGCGACGGTCTCAGCATCCGCGACGCAGCGATCGCCGGCGCCCGGCTGCGCTTCCGCGCGGTGATGATGACCTCGATCGCCTTCGTCCTGGGTCTGGTCCCGCTGGTCTGGGCGGAGGGCGCGGCCATGCTGTCCCGCCGCGCCGTCGGCACCCCGGTCTTCGGCGGCATGCTCGGGGCCTCGCTGATCGGGATCTTCATCATCCCCATGCTTTATGTCGTGTTCCAGACCCTGCGCGAAAGCGTGAAGCGCCGCCTTGGCGTTGAATCGGCGCATCCGCCGCCCCCCCCTTCCCCTACGCCCCCCTAATCGCCAATGTCGGTCGCATACATCGCGACCAGGAGAGAGACGCCATGGCCAAATTCGGTCTGAGCCAGCCGCTGCGCCGCATCGAAGACCCGCGCCTGCTGAAGGGCGGCGGGCGCTACACGGATGATATCGCCGCCGCCCGGGCGGCGCATGGCCAGGTGCTCCGCAGCCCGCACGCCGCCGCCACCATCCGCGGCATCGAGACCGAGGCCGCGCTGGCCATCCCCGGCGTGCTGGCGGTGCTGACCGCCAAGGACTGGGCAGCCGAGGGCCTGGGTGAGATCCCCTGCGTCATCCCGCTGAAGAACAGCGATGGCAGCGACCGTGCCAAGACCCCGCGCGGCGCCCTGGCCAGCGACCGCGTCCGCCATGTCGGCGACCCCGTCGCCTTCATCGTCGCCGAGACCGCCCAGGCCGCCCGCGATGGCGCCGAGGCGGTTGTGGTGGAGTACGACATCCTCCCCAGCGCCACCGATCTCGCCACCGCCCATCTGCCCGGCGCGCCAAAAGTCTGGGACAGCACGCCCAGCAATATCGCCTTCGACTGGGAGATCGGCGACAAGGCCAAGACCGCCGCGCTGTTCGAGTCCGCCGCCCATGTCACCCGGCTGACGGTGGTCAATAACCGCGTCGTCGTCGCTTCCATGGAAGGGCGCGCGGCGATGGCGGAATACGATGCGGGGGCGGAGAAATTCACCCTGACCTGCGGCACCCAGGGCAGTTGGCTGGTCAAGGACCTGCTGGCCAATAGCGTGTTCAAGATCAAGCCGGAGAAGATCCGCGTCATCACCCCCGATGTCGGCGGCGGCTTCGGCATGAAGCTTTACCTCTATGCCGAATACGCCCTGGTCTGCATGGCCGCGCGCCGGCTGGGCCGGGCGGTGAAGTGGACGTCGGAGCGGACCGAGGCCTTCCTGTCCGACACCCATGGCCGGGACAACATCACGCTGGGTGAGCTGGCGGTGGACAAGGACGGCAAGTTCCTGGCGCTGCGCACCCGCAACCACGCCAATATGGGCGCCTATCTGAACACCTTCGCGCCCATGATCCCGACCGGCGCCGGCACCAAGGTGCTGGCCAGCGTCTATGGCTTCCAGGCGATCCACGCCAACGTCATCGGCGTGCTGACCAATACCGTGCCCGTCGATGCCTATCGCGGCGCCGGCCGGCCGGAGAGCAATTATCTGGTCGAGCGGCTGATCGACGCCGCCGCAGGCGAACTCGGCATCGACCGGATCGAGCTGCGCCGCCGCAACATGGTGGCCGAAGCCGCCATGCCCTTCACCACCGCCATGGGCCAGCGCTATGACAGCGGCGCCTTCGCCACCGTGCTGGACGCCGCGCTGGCCAAGGCCGACTGGGCGGGCTTCGAGACCCGGCGCAAGGCCGCCGCCAGCCGTGGCAAGCGGCGCGGCATTGGGCTCGCCTATTACCTGGAAGCGACCGGCGGCAGCCCGACCGAACGGGCGGAGGTGCGCTTCGCCGCCGACGGCTTCGCCGAAGTGCTGGTGGGCACGCAGAGCACGGGCCAGGGGCATGAGACCGCCTATGCCATGATGACCAGCCATGAGCTGGGCATCCCGATCGAGAAGATCCGGATCATCCAGGGCGATTCCGATGCCATCCCCACGGGCGGCGGCACCGGCGGCGCCCGCAGCCTCTATTCCGAAGGGCAGGCGATCCTGCTGACCACGGCGACGGTGATCGAACGCGGCAAGCAGGCGGCGTCCGAGCATCTGGAAGCCGCCGTGGCGGATATCGAGTTCGCCCCCGGCAGCGGCCGGTTCGGCGTGGTCGGCACCGATCGCGTGGTGGGGATTCTCGACCTGGCCGCCGCGCAGCGGGCGCGGGCGGCGAAGGGGGAGGCGGCGACGCTGCTGGACGCGGCGGAGATCGCCAAGATCGAGAGCCACACCTTCCCCAATGGCTGCCACATCGCGGAGGTGGAGGTGGACCCGGAGACCGGGCTGATCGAAATCCCGCGCTATATCGTGGTGGATGATGTCGGCCATGCCATCAACCCGCTGATCGTGCGCGGGCAGGTGCATGGCGGCGTGGCGCAGGGCATCGGGCAAGCGATGCTGGAGAAGACCGCCTATGACAAGGAGAGCGGGCAGCTGCTCTCCGCCTCCTTCATGGATTACGCGCTGCCGCGGGCGAGCGACCTGCCGGATATCGACGTGGACCTGATCGAGGTGCCCT
>CAITYE010000110.1 GCA_903896535.1 uncultured Paracraurococcus sp. | reverse complement strand
GGAGCGGGTGACGGCGGAGGATTGCGTCGTCTCCCTGCAACGCTGGATGAAGCGGGCGGCGATGGGCCAGGCGCTGGCGGCGCGGCTGGAGGAACTGGTCGCGCTGGATGATCTGCGCTTCCGCTTCCGGCTCAGCCGGCCGTTTCCGCTGCTGATCGACGCGTTGGCGCTGACCGCCAATCCGCAGCCCTTCATGATGCCGGCGCGGCTGGCCAAGACCGATGCCTTCACCCAGATCCGCGAAGCCACCGGCAGCGGCCCCTTCCGCTTCGTCGTCGATGAATTCCGCCAGGGCAGCCGGGCGGTCTGGGCGCGCAACCCGGATTATTCGCCCACGCCCGATGCCAGCCGCGGCCTGACGGCGGGGCCGAAGATCGCGCAGTTCGACCGGATCGAATGGTCGATCATCCCCGACCCCGGCACCGCCGCCGCGGCGCTGCTGGCCGGGGAGATCGATTGGTTCGAACAGATGGGGCCGGAAATCCAGACGCTGCTCGGCCGCAATCGCGGCGTGCTGCTGGAGCCGATCGATACCCTGCCGCTGCCGGGGCAGTTCCGCTTCAACCACCGCCAGCCGCCCTTCGACAATCCGGCCATCCGCCGCGCCTTCCTGCATGCGATCAGCCAGGAGGACTACATGACCGCGATCGTCGGGCCCGATCCGCGGCGCTTCGATGCGCGCTGCGGCTTCTTCACCCCCGGCAGCCCCATGGCGAATGACGAGGGCCTTGCGCCGCTGCTGGGCGAACGCAGCATCGCCCGCGCCAAGCAGGCCTTGAAGGAGGCCGGCTACAAGGGTGAGCTCGTGCGCCTGTTGGGCACCACGGATATCAACAGCACCACGGCGCAGGCGCAGGTCGCCGCCGACATGCTGCGCCGGCTCGACCTCAACCTCGATGTCGTGCTGACGGATTGGGGCACCGTCGCGCAGCGGCGGATGAACAAGGGGCCGCTCGACCAGGGCGGCTGGTCGATCGCCTGCTTCGCCTCCTCGGGCGCCGATTTCTTCAACCCGACCGTGCATTCCCAGCTGCGCTCGGATGGCGACAAGGCCGCCGCCGGCTGGCCCGATCTGCCGGAGGTGGAACGCCTGCGCGCGGCCTGGCTGGATGCGCCGGATCTGGCCGCACAGCAGGGCCTGGCGCGGCAGATCCAGGCGGCGGCGATGCAGGGCCTGCCCTATATCCCCACCGGCGCCTACCACTCCATCACCGCGCATAAGCGCGATTTGGTGGACCGCGTGAAGGGCTTCGCCATCTTCTGGGGCATCCGCAGGAGCTGAACCATGCAACGTCGCGATCTGCTCGCCGCCGCCGGCGCCGCGCTCGCCGCCCCAGCCCAGGCCCAGCCGGCCGGGGCGCGCAGCCTGCGGGTGATCCCGCAGGCCAATCTCACCAGCCTCGATCCCGTCTGGACGACGGCGGTGGTCACCCGCAACCACGCCTTCCTGGTCTACGACCAGCTCTGCGCCCAGGACGCCAAGGGCGCGATCCGGCCGCAAATGGCGGAAGGCTGGGTGGAGGAGGCGGATGGGCTGACGCTGACCTTCACCTTGCGGGAGGGGCTGTCCTTCCACGATGGCGAGCCGGTGCGCGCCGCCGATTGCGTCGCCTCCATCGATCGGTGGCGGCGGCGAGATCCCTTCGCCCAGGTGCTGTGGTCGCAGGTCGCGGCGGTGGAGGCGCTGGATGACCGGCGCTTTCGCTTCCGGCTGAACGCGCGGAGTCCGCTGCTGCTGCTGGCGCTTGGCCAGACGCAGTTTCCGCTGTTCATCATGCCCGAACGCATCGCCCGCACCGATGCCTTCCAGCAGATCCGCGACCCCATCGGCAGCGGCCCCTTTCGCTTCCTGGCCGATGAATGGAACCCCGGCCAGCGCGCGGTCTGGGCGAAATTCGACCGCTACCGCCCGCGGCCGGAGCCGGTGGATGGGCTGGCCGGTGGCCGCGTGCCGCGGCTTGACCGCGTTGAATGGACGGTGATCTCAGACCCCGCCACGGCCGCCAGCGCCATGACGACGGGGGAGCAGGATTACTGGGAATACCCGCTGCATGACCTGCTTGGCCTGCTGCGGCGGTCCCGCGATCTGGTGGTGCAGCAGCGGCTGCTGGACGGCACCTATGGCATCCTGCGCTTCAACCAGTTGCAACCGCCCTTCAACAACCCGGCCATCCGCCGCGCCGTCGCCATGGCGGTGGACCAGCGGGACTACCTGCGTGCGGTGGCCGGCGAGGACACCGCGGGCTGGGGCGTCTGCGAGGGCGTCTTCACCTGCGACACGCCGATGGCGAACGAAACGGGCAGCGAAATCCTGAAGGTCCGCAGCATCGAGCGGGCCCGCGCCGCGCTGCGCGAGGCGGGCTATGCCGGGGAGAAGGTGGTGCTGCTGGCGCCCTGCGACTACCCGCAGATCAACGCGCTGTCCCTGGTCACGGCGGATATCCTCCGCCGTCTCGGCATGAACCTGGAGCTCATCAGCACCGATTGGGGCTCGCTCGTGCAGCGCCGGGTCAGCAAGGAGCCGGTGGAGAAGGGCGGCTGGAGCGTGATCCACACCACCTCCTCCGGCCAGTCCCTGGCGCTGCCGGTGTTCCATCTGTTCCTGCGCGCCAACGGCCCGAATGCCTGGTTCGGCTGGCCGGATGATGCCGAGATCGAGCGCTTGCGCGCCGCCTGGGTGGCGGCGCCGGATGAGGCGGCCCAGAAGCGGATCGCCACCGATCTCAACGCGCGGGCGATGCAGGTGCTGCCCTATGTGCCGCTCGGCTATTACTGGCAGCCGTCCGCTTGGCGCCGCAACCTGAGCGGGGTCTTCGCCGC
>CAITYE010000109.1 GCA_903896535.1 uncultured Paracraurococcus sp. | reverse complement strand
TCCTCCATCGCCTCGGCCATGCGGCGGATGATCTCGATCGGCAGGCGCACCGGCAGCAGGCCGTTCTGGAAGCAGTTATTGTGGAAGATGTCGCCGAAGGACGGCGCGATCACGCAACGCACGCCCATATCCATCAGGGTCCAGACCGCGCCTTCGCGCGAGGAGCCGCAGCCGAAATTCTCCCCCGCCAGGATGATCGGCGCCGCCTTGAACTGTGCCCGGTCCAGCGGGAAATCCGCCTTGCCGCGGAACCGCTCGAAGCCGTACTGGCCAAGCCCGGTCCGCCCGCTGCCGACCAACCGCTGGATCGGGATGATCATGTCGGTATCGACATTCGACCAGAGCAGCGGCGCGCCAAGGCCGGTCAGGGTGGTGAACTTCTCCATCAGCCGAACTCCCGCACATCGGTAATGACGCCCGCTAGCGCCGCCGCGGCGGCCATGGCCGGGCTGGCCAGATGGGTCCGGGCGCCGGTGCCCTGGCGCCCCACGAAGTTGCGATTGCTGGTGGACACGCAGCGCGCCCCGCTCGGTACAGCCTCACCATTGGCGGCAACGCAGAGCGCACAGCCCGGCTCCCGCCATTCGAAGCCGGCGGCCAGGAACCGCCGGTGCAGCCCGGCCGCCTCGGCCTCCCGCTTGATGGTCTCGCTGCCCGGCACGATCCAGGCGGTGACCCCCGGCGCGACCCGGCGCTCACCCAGCATCGCCGCTGCCGCTTCCAGATCCGACAGGCGGGAATTGGTGCAGGAGCCGATGAAGACCCAATCCACCTTCGTCCCGGCGATCGGCCGGCCGGCTTCGAGCCCCATATACTCCAGCGCGGCGCGGTCATTCGCACTGTGCGGCTGCGGCACAGCGGCATCCACCTCGATCACCTGTTCAGGGCTGGTGCCCCAGGTGATCTGCGGCGCGATCTCGCCGGCCTCGAGCCGGTGGTCGTGGTCGAAATGCGCCTCCCGGTCGCTCGGCAGGCTTTGCCAATGCGCCAGCGCCGCCGCCCAATCGGCGCCACGCGGGGCGAATGCGCGCCCCGCCAGGTACTGGAAGGTGACATCGTCGGGCGCCACCATGCCCATCTTCGCGCCCATCTCGATCGAGAGGTTGCAGAGCGTCAGCCGCGCTTCCAGCGGCAGGGCACGCACCGCGCTGCCGGCATACTCCACCGCGTAGCCGGTGCCTGCCGCCGTCCCATACCGGCCGATGGCGGCCAGGATCATGTCCTTGGCGGTCACCCCCGGCCGCAGCGTCCCCTCGAAGCGGATGCGCATATTGCGGGGACGGCGCTGCATCAGGGTCTGGGTCGCCAGCACGTGGGACAGCTCGCTGGCGCCGATGCCGAAGGCCAGCGCGCCGACGCCGCCATTGGTGCAGGTATGGCTATCGCCGCAGACCAGCGTCAGCCCCGGCAGCACGATGCCGAGCTCGGGCGCCATCACATGCACGATGCCATTGCCGGGCTGTCCCAAGTCAAACAGCCGGATGCCCGTCTCCTTCGCCTTGATGCGGAGATTGGCGAGCGTCCGGGCGCCGCCCGCGAAGGTCTCGCTGGTCCGCCCGGGCAGGGTGGAGACGGCGTGATCGGGCGTCGCAAAGACAAGGTCCGGCCTAGCCAGCCGATAGCCCCGGTCGGTGATCTCTGTCAGTGCCCGGGCGCCGGATAGATCATGCAGCAGCACCCGGTCGATATGTAGCAGCGCCCAGCCCTCGCCGAGATCGGCGACGACGTGGCTCTCCCAGATCTTATCGAACAGCGTCTTCGCCATGGCGGCCTCCGCGCCACATCATCCGACGCGGGTTGCGCTGCGGCAAGCCTTGGGCGAGCATGGCGGCCTAAGCCGCAGGAGCGCCTCCATGATTGATCTCGTCATCTCCGGCGATTGCGTCGTCACCCCGCATGCCATCGGCCCGGCCGATGTGGCGATCGGCGGCGGCAAGGTGCTCGCGGTCGCCGCGCGCGGCGGCTTCCCGATCCCGGCGGGCGCCCGGCATGTGGACGCCACCGGCAAGATCGTGATGCCCGGCGGGATCGACCCGCACACCCATTGCCTCTGGCCGATCGTGGTGCCCAATGCGCCCTCCAGCTTCACTCAGGGCGCCAGCGTGGTCGGCAAGGCTGCCCTGTTCGGCGGCACCACCACCATTATCGACTTCGTCCGCGTGACCGTGGAGGAGACGGTGCAGGCGGCGATCGAGGCCCGCATGGCCGCCTGGAAGGGCGATGGCAGCCCCTGCGACTACGCCTTCCACATCATGGTCGAAGGCGACCTGCCGCCGGCCACGCCGGGCCAACTGGCCGAGGCCATCCAGGCCGGCCATCCCAGCGTGAAGATCTTCACCACCGACATCACCCCGTCCAGGAAGGGCCGGATGGTCGATTTCGGCGATATCTGGGAAGTCTTCCAGGTGCTGGCGAAGCAGGGCGGGCTCGGCGTCATCCACGCCGAGGACAACGACATCGTTATGCATATGTACGCCAAGCTGTTCCGCGAAGGCCGCGTTGGCTTCGAGAATCTGGCCGAGGTGCACAATACCCTGTCCGAGGACATCTCCTTCCGCCGCGTCATCCGGCTGGCGGAAAAGGTGCCTGGCACGGCGCTTTACATGCTGCACACCTCGGCCGGCGACGGCGTGCGGGCGATGCGCGAGGCGCGTGGCCGCAACCAACCGGTCTATGGCGAGAGCCTACACCAGTACATGCTCTACACGCAGGACGACTATAAGCGGCCCAACGGGCAGATGTATCACACTTACCCCTCGCTGAAGTCGCAGGCCGACCAGGACGAGCTGTGGCGCGGCGCCATGGACGGCACCATCGCCTGCGTTGCGACCGATGAACTCTGCTGCTCGCTGACCATCAAGACCCAGGGCAACCGGATCGACGACACGACCGGCGGTAATTCCGGTGTCGAGCCGCGGGTCGCGCTGATGTATTCCGAAATGGTCGGCAAGCGCGGCTTCACGCTGCGGCAATTCGTCGACCGCGTCTCCACCAACGCGGCAAAGGTGATGGGCATGTATCCGCAGAAGGGCGCCATCGCCCCGGGCGCGGATGCCGATATCTGCATCCTGGACCCCGCGCTGAAGCGCACCGTCCGCGCCGCTTCGATGCACGAGGCCGATTACAGCCCCTGGGAAGGCCGGCAGGTGGATGCTTGGCCGGCCATGACGATCCTGCGCGGCAAGATCGTGGTCGAAGGCGACAAGTGGCTGGGCTCGCCCGATGGCGGCGCCTGGATCAGCCGGAAAATCGACGACGAGATTCGCTCTGGGGTCGCCCTCTGACCCCACCTGAACTGCGCGACCTGATCGCCGATACCATGGCGGTCTGGGCAGTGCCGGGGCGGCCGACGGTGGCGGAGGGCGCGGTGCGCCTCCTCACCCCCGACGGCACCCCCATTGTGCTGCGCGCCGCCGGCACGGAGGACCTGCCGATCCGCTGGTGGCTGGAACGGCCGGGGCAGCGGCGGCCCTGCACCTCGGTCAGCGGCCTGCTGCGGGCGCTGCGCAATGCGCTCGGCGCCGGCGAGGGCGTCTTCTCCCGCGCCAAGGTCGCGCCCGGAACGGCATGATCCCGCTCGCCGTCCTCACAGGCTTCCTTGGTACCGGCAAGACCACGTTGCTGCGCCGTGTGCTGCGCGACCCCGCCTGGGCCGACAGCGCCGTCATCATCAACGAATA
>CAITYE010000108.1 GCA_903896535.1 uncultured Paracraurococcus sp. | reverse complement strand
GTCCTCGTAGCTCAGCCGGATAGAGCACCAGATTCCTAATCTGGGGGCCGTGGGTTCGAATCCCGCCGAGGACACCAGTTTTTCGCTGCCCGATAGCCAACGACCCGGTGCGCACACCCGCGCGGACCTCGCGGCGATCCCGCTCCTCTCGGCCGCGGACGCCAGACATGCTCAACCACTTAGAACACCCCGATACGATCGCCCCAGCCGCAGTGCAGCAGATCGTCGATCTCGATCCCGGACCCGCGACGATCGGCCGCGATCTATCCTGCCTTGATATCCGTCTTGGGCAGGACCCGCAGCAGGTACAGCATGATGCAGAGCGCAGGCAGCGCCGCGGCGGTCGTTAGCAGGAAGAAGCCGGGCCAGCCCAGTTCCTGCGCCAGCCAGCCGGAGCTCGCGCCCAGGGTGCGCAGCGGTACGGCAGCGAGGGAGGAAAGCAAGGCGTATTGCGTCGCGGTGAAGCTGCGGCTGGTCAAGCCGGATAGCCAGGTCAGGAAAGCAGCATCAGCCAGCCCATCGGTGCCGCTCTCGATCCCAACCTGCAGCCAAAGCATCGGCATCGAATGCCCGGCGTGATACAAAGCGACGTACATCAGGTTCGAGAGCATCTGCGCGAGACCGGTGATCACCAGCGCCAGTCTGACGCCCAGCCGCCCGACCAGCCAGCTGCCCGCCATCGCGCCACAAAAGGTGGCTAGCATGCCGAACACCGTGGCGACGGTCGCCACATCCTCCCGCGAGAAACCGAGCGCTCGGTAGAACGGCGTTGTCATCACGCCCGCCAGCGCCTCACCCAGCTTGAACAGCCCGATGAACAGCAGGATCGCCAACCAATTGGGACGGCGGAGAAAATCCTTGAACGGCTCCACAACCGCGCCGCGCAAGCGTCCCCGCCAGCCAAGCGGCCCCGCGCGCCCCACCAGCGGCGGCTCCTGCGCCAGCAAGGTGGCGATGAGGCCGGGCAGCATCAGCGCAGCGCCGAACAGATAAGCGCCCGACCAGCCGAGCGGGCCGACCACCAAAAGGGTGCCGGCACCGCTCGCCAGCAGCGCCAGCCGATAGCCCCAGACATAGGTTGTCAGTCCCCAGGCCTGGCGTTCGTCGTCCGCACCCAGAAGCTCGATCCGATAGGCGTCGATAACGATGTCCTGGCTGGCCGAGAGGAAGGCGACCAACGCCGCGATCACCGCCGTCCGCGCCGCACCCGCCGTAGGATCGGTGAAACCCACGGCAGCGATGGTCACGACCAGCGCAGCCTGGATCAGCAGCAGCCAGCCGCGGCGTTGACCGAGCCAGGCGGTGATTGGCGGGCGCAGGGCATCAAGCGCGGGTGCCCAGAGGAACTTGTTGGCGTAGGCCAGCCCAATCAACGCGGTCAGCCCGATGGTCGAGAGCGAGAGGTTGCTCTCGGCGAACCATTGCCGGAGCACCTGGCCGGCGACGAGCGGCAGCGGTACCCCAGCCGAGAAGCCGAGGATACCGAGCAGCAGCAGGTTGCGGTCGCGCCAGCGCGACGGTCGAATCGCTTCAGCCTCAGCCATACCATGCCGGTACCAGACCTCGGCCGAGACGCCTACTCCCCGGGCGCGAAGAGGCTGAGCAGCCTGCCCTCGAACAGGCTGATCCCCTCCTCCCAGCCCCACCCCAAAGCGGCCGGTCGGTCGGCCCCCATCAGGACGACCTGGCCGCGATTGGGCGGCAGCAGCGCCGCTTGCGCCGGTAGGTCGGGCGCCCATGGCAGGCGCAACAGATCGTCGCCGAGCGTGGCGGCGGTCAGCAGGGCGAGGTCACGCGCACCTCGGCAATCGAGCGCCACCCGGTAGCCGCGGACCCGCAGAAAGCGGCGGGCGAAGGCAAACCCCTCGGCGTCGGCGAGCAGGTCCGCAATCGGCAGGGCGATGACCACCCTCGCCCGCTGCGCCGCCCCGAGCAGGGCATCGATATGCAGAAACGCTGGCTCGCCCAGCGTCGCGGCAGAGAGGCAGAGACCGATCGGCCCGCGCTGGCGCAGCTCCAGCGGGTCGGCCATCGACGCCAGCAGGCGTTGTTCGATGCGTCGCCGCAGCCGCCGGCCAAGGCAGGGCGCGGTCGCGGGGTCGCTGTCCAGTTGCAAGGCAGCGCGCAAGGCTGGCCAATCCAGCCGCAATTCCTCCCACGCCGGCGTGGGCGGGCTGCCGGGAACCAACCGGTTCACCGGCCTGGTCTGGAGGAAGAAGCTGAGATCGGCGGTCTGCAACGCCCGCTCAAGCGCCGCCAGATCATCGATGGTGAACGGCGCGGCAGGGTCGGGCGTTGTGTCCTTTGACCGTGGCGGTATGGGGACGTCCGCCGCGATCGCCGCGTCCACCGCGGCCATCAAGGTCAGCGTATCCCGCGGCAAGGCGAGCAGCGGTGCGGCAGACGGCATTCCAAGCAGCGCGCCGAGCGCCCGCTGGGCCTGCCGCATGGGCGCACCCTGACGTGGCGAGATCGCGACCAGATCGCCATTCGGCAGCGCGAAAAGCCGGCTACGGGCGGGCTGCAAGGCCGGCGCCAATGCCGCGTCGAGAAGCTCCCGGCGCGGCCCGACGCGCAGCTGCGCCGGCAACTCCGAAAGGCGCAGATGCAAGGCTTCTCGCTCCGCTCCCGCCGCGAGCGAGTCACGGAGCAGCTGTGCGAGCGCCAAGGCATCGGCATGCCGTTCGGGCGGATAAGCTGTGCTCATGGCGCGCTCTCGATCAGCCCGATCCTGGCGCATGCGGCCCAGGCGCGCCCCGCCGCATCGGCGGCGGTGAGAAAGAGGCGCTCGCGCGGCGCCGCGGCGGGGAGGTCTCGATCCGCCAACGCCGGCGACCAACGCAGTAGAAGCAAGTCGGCAGGCAGCGCCAGCGCCTGAAGATGCATCAGGACATGCGCATCCAGCCCAGCAACGGCGAGTTGCCAGCCAAGTTCGCGCAGCCGCTGGCGTTGTTCGCCGAGCGCGCCGATGTCCGCGAGCGCGAGCGGCACCACCCCGACGGCGCCGCCGGTCTGGGCGCGCGGCGGCAGCCGTTGGAAGGGCAGCGGGATCAGGCGCAAGCCTTGGCCGCTCGCCGCCCAGACACCAAGGCCCGGCAACAGGCGCCGCGCCAGCCGATCCTCGGCATGCGCCAGCAAATCCGCATCCGACCCGGAGGCGGCGAGGTCTGCGATCAGCCTCTCTCGGTGTAGCGTCAGCTGACGTCCTGCCGGCTGGCCGTCGGCGTCTCGCACGGTGTTTGAGACCAATATCTGGTCCGCCCCTAGGCCTTCCAGGCGGAGGCGAAAGCCAGCCAGGTCGACCTGGCCGCTGGCGGGACGCGGAACTGTGGGGGCCAGCTGTTCAGGGGCCGCCCAGGCCAGAAGTTCGCCGCTTTCCTCCGGCAGTCGCCAGATCGGCGGTGCCAGCGCGCCATCGAGCAAGCGGGAGATGGCACCCGCGGCCCGGATCGCCGCCGGCCGCGCGGTCCCGCAAAGCAGATCGGCGCCTGAGGCGGTGCGATAGACCGTGCCGCCGCCGATCCGCACGGCTTCCTCCAGCAGCGCGGTCGCCATGCGGCGATCCGCGCCGGCCCGGATCGCGGGCAGGTCGGGGAGAAGCATTGCCGCCTGGTCCACGGCGCCACGTAGCTGTTTTCGGAGCACCGCCGCCAAAGGGGTCGCGACCGTCTCAGCGGCGCCATTGAAATGATTCATCATCGGGCGCGTTCCTGGCGCGGGCCACGATGGGGGTTGAGCCACCGCGCAACTCGGTCAATCTAGGGCGTGGTGATGAACGAAACCCTTTCTCCTGGGGCGCTGCCCCCTGGCACGCGGATCTACGCGATCGGCGATGTGCATGGCTGCATCGATCAACTGGATCGCCTGCATGCCCAGATCGCTGCCGATTTGCGCCGGCGGCCGGTGCCGGAGGCAACCCTGCTTTATATCGGTGATTTGATCGACCGCGGGCCCGATAGCGCTGCGGTCATTGAGCGGTTGCTCAGCCCACCGCCCGTCCCGGTGCGCAATCTGGTCTGCTTGCTCGGCAATCATGAGGCGATGATGCTTGACCTCTGTGCGCCGAAACCGCCGCGCGACGGGCTTGAGCGATGGCTTGAAAATGGCGGCTCGGCGACGCTTGGCAGCTATGGCATCGCGGCCCACGCGCCGCTTGCGGAAGTCGTCGCCAACCTACCCGCTGCGCATCTCGGCTTTCTCCGCAGTTGTCCGCTGCGCTTCATCGCCGGCGATTATCTCTTTGTGCATGCCGGGATTCGTCCCGGCGTGCCTCTCAACGAACAAAATCCCCTCGATCTCCTCTGGATCCGTGAGCCCTTCCTCTCATCGGAAGAGAATTTCCCGCTGGTCGTGGTGCATGGCCACACGCCCGTGCCGGAGCCAGAATTGCAGCATAACAGGATTTGTATCGATACCGGCGCTTGCTTTGGTGGCTGGCTGACCTGTGCCGTCCTGGAGGACGACCGGATAGGCTTCCTGCAGACGTGAAGACCGCAGCGCCGGGGCCGGCAGGACCAAGCGGGCGCCTGCCTTGCGCCCCGGGGGCGGCATGCGGTACCGGACCCGGAATGCACGGACCCGCGCCTGCCCCTCGCCCCGGCCTTCAAGGTCCGTTAGCCGCTGAGATCGCCAACGCGGTGCGCCTGCTCCGGCGCGGCGCCGTCCTTGTGATCGGCGACGCCATGCTCGATCGATACGTTTATGGGAAAGTCGAGCGGGTCAGCCCCGAAGCGCCGGTTCCTGTCCTTTCGGTGGAACGCGAAGTGGCTTTGCCTGGCGGCGCCGGCAATGTGGTGCGCAACCTTACAGCGCTTGGCGGGGCGGTTGCCTTCGTCTCCGTGGTCGGGGACGACCAGGCGGGAAGCGATCTCACGGGACTGATCGGCGGGCAGCCCGGTGTCGAGCCCTGGCTCCTGGTGCAGGGCGGGCGGGCGACCACCACAAAGACCCGCTTCATCGCCTCCGGCCAGCAATTGTTGCGGGCCGATCACGAGCAGGCGCTCCCCATCCATCCACGGCTGGCCGAGCGCCTGGTCCGGATCGCCGCGGATGCGGTAGCGGCAACCGCTGTGATGGTGCTTTCGGACTATCGAAAGGGCGTGCTGGCCGGCGATACCCCGGCGCGACTCATCGCCGCAGCGCGGACCGCGGGCCGCAAGGTGCTCGTCGATCCCAAGGGCGGAGAGCATGCCCGCTACGCGGGCGCTGATCTATTCATGCCCGATCTGGCCGAACTCGCCGAGGCGACGGGCCAACCGGTCGGCACCGAGGAGGAAATTGCCGCGGCAGCGATAGCACTGCGGGCCGCGTACGGCTTCGGCGCGGTGCTCGTTATCCGTGGCCAGGACGGCGTTACGTTGGTGAGTGATGAGGGGGCCGGCGAGACGGTCAGCCATTTTCCAAGCCATATCGCCGAGGTGGTCGATCCGGCCGGGGCCGGCGACGCGGTGGTCGCCGTGGCTGCCGCGGCAACCGCGGCGGGCCTCCCGATCGGCATCGTTGCCCGCCTTGGCGCGCTCGCTGCGGGAATTGCGATGGGTAAAACCGGCATCGCCGTGGTGCGGGAAGACGAGTTCCTGGAGGTCCTGACCCCGGGTCGCCTCGCCAGCCGTAAGATCGCAACCAGGGCGGAAGCCGCAGAACGCGTGGAGCGCTGGCGCCGGAGTGGGTGCCGGGTGGGTTTCCTGGCCGGCGACAGGACAACGGCAGCCGATATCATCGTCCAAGCCCGGTCATGGTGCGACCGGCTCGTGATCGCCCTCTCCGATACCGATCCGGAAGCCGGCCGCCTCGCCGAATTGGCCGGCGTCGATCTGGTGGCCCGGTTCGGTGGGGATACGCCCGCCGATCTGATTCGCCTGCTCCGACCGGACGTACTTGTGCAGGCCCCCGATCCGGCCACAAATGGTTCGCGGGAAAGCGACCTTGTCCAGGAATGGGGCGGTACGGTACGTCGGCCCGGGCCCCTCCCCGCCGGCGGCGGATGAGGCCGCGGTAAGGGGCTGGGGAAAGTCCCGAATCGCGCGGCCGGGCAGCTTGGTGTAAAAGGTCGTGCCTGATGATGACGGAATTGGAGGCGGGTAACGCATGACGCAGCATATTCGAAACCGCTCGCGCTTCGGCTGGCTTGCCGTGCTCTGCGCCATCCTGCCCTGTGCAGCCATGGCACAGGCGCCGGCCGCCCCCTCCGCAGCCGGCGATAGTCCGGAGCGGACCACGGCGCAGTTCGGCGATTGGGGCATGCAATGCGTGCCGCGGCCCGCAGCGGCTGGCTCGACCGCGCCTGCGACGGGCAAGCTCTGCGAAATCCTGCAGATCGTCCAGAACCAGCAGCAGCAGCCGGTCTCGGTCCTCGCTGTCGGTCGCGCCCAGCGCACGGATCCCTTGAAGCTGGTGGCCCGGTTGCCGGCGGCGGTGCTGGTCAATACCCCGGTGCGCATGGTGTTCGAAGGCAATGAGGCGGCCCTGACCATGCCCTTCCGACACTGCCTGCCGCAGCCACCAGCCTGCTTTGCCGAAATCGAGTTGCGCGACGAAACCCTTCTGCGCCGCCTGCGCACCCGCCCGGCGGACCAAGGCGCACGCTTGGAATGGCGCGACCCGGCGGGCAACTCGCAGCAGGTGCCGGTGTCCTTCCGCGGCCTCACCGCCGCGCTCGATGCCCTGCAGCGCGAAGAAAGCTGACGGGCTATTCGAGAACCGCGATCGTCTTCGCCTCGATTAGCGCGAAGTCGATTGCGGCGCCCAGCCCCGGCCCGGTTGGTGCATGCACCAGCCCGTCGCGTCCGACCTGAATGTCTTCGGACAACCCGTATTTATGCGCCCCGTCCGGCAGCAGCACCTCGAAATACGTGGTGTTCCGGATGGCGCAGGCAACGTGCAGGTTCGCCACGTTATTCAATGAGTTGCCGCCGTGGTGGATTTCATAGTTCATGCGGAACGCCTCGGCGAGATGCGCTGTCTTGAGCAGCGTCGTGATGCCCCCCTTCACGGCGACATCGCCGCGCAGATAATCGGTCGCCTGCAGCATGATCCAGGGCGCGTAGCTTTCGAGCCCGGTTGCCGGGTACTCCGTCGCCATGATCGGGATATCCAGCTTTTGGCGTAGCTTGACGTAGTTGGTGATGTCCTGGTCGTGGAGCGGGTCCTCGTACCAGAGGAAACCCAGCTTCTCGATCGCCCGACCGACCCGGAGTGCGGCGGGGAAATCATAGGCCCAGGTGGAATCGAGCATGAGCGGAAAATCGTCGCCGACCGCGCGGCGGACCGCTTCGCAGACGCGGATATCGGTCGCCGGATCCTGCGGCGGGTGGATCTTGTAGGCGGCCCAGCCCTTGTCGCGAAACATCACCGCCTCAGCGGCATAGGCCTGCGCGCCCTCCAGCATCGCTGAACTCGCATAGGCGGGGATGCTGTGCCGGCTGGTGCCGAGCAGCCGGTGGATCGGCTGGCCAGCCACCTTGCCCGCCAAATCCCAGAGAGCGACATCGACCGCGCCGATCGCGCGCACCGAGACGATCCTGGAAAAGGGCCAGAGCGTGGCGTTGATCGCCTCCCGGTCGAGCGGATCGCGGCCGAGCAAGAGCGGCTTGAGAAAGCGGATCAGCCCCGGCCCATCATTCGCCGCCGTATGAGTCGCCGAGCCCAGAAACGCGTGCCCGACCACGCCGGCATCGGTGCCGAGCGTCAGCAGGCCGAGCGCGGAACTCCCGCTCTCCAGCTTCGCCGCGGCGTGGTAGCGGGTCGGCGGAATACCGTCCCAGGCGAACAGGGTGAGCGAGACCCGGTCGATCTTCATTGCAGCGCTCCCTCCGATGGGCGTCCCCGCAGCGAAGCGCAAAGTGCAGCTCTTGGATACCTTCGATCCGCGCTTGTCAGAGGCGGGGGCGGCTGGCATGCGGAGCCGAGTTTGGAGATCGTCTTGCACCTCTGCTGCCTTGTCCGATGGTCCGCCCTGTCGCATGGCTGACCCCGCCACCACGGCGCCGCCCGTACCCCCGCCGGGTCTGGCGATCCTGGCGCGCCGCATCCTCGCGCTGGCAGCCCCGACGACACTCGGCGCCGCGGTGCAGTCCGCGTGTCAGTTGATCGAGCCGTGGCTCGCCGCCCGCCAGGGCACGGCAGCGCTCGCGGGCTGGGCGGTGGTCTTGCCCTTCGCCTTGCTGATGAGTCAGATGTCGACAGGTGCCATGGGCGGGGGGATCGTCTCCGCCATCGCCCGCGCCCTTGGGGCGGGGCGACGGGACGAAGCCTCAGCGCTGGTGCTACACGCGCTGCTGATCGCGCTGGGCTTCGCCTCGCTCTTCGTCGCGATCCTGGCTGGTTTTCCCCATACCTTGATCGGCTGGATCGGCGGCGCCGAAGCCGCTTCGGCGGCTGCCGGCTATTGCGCCTGGCTGTTCGGCCTGGGCGCGGTGCCGACTTGGCTCGCCAATACACTTGCGTCCGTCCTACGCGGCGGCGGCAGGCACGCGTTGGCAACCCGGGTCCTGCTGCTCGCCTGGCTTTGCTATCCGCCCCTCGCCTGGGGGTTGATGGAGCCGGCGGGGCTCGGTCTGCCAGGGGCCGCAATCGCTTTCGGCCTGTGCATGTGGGCGGCGACGCTGGGCATGGCGATCGCCGTATTCGGCGGCGGCGCAGGATTTACGCCGCACCTGCGCGTGCCGCTGCAAGCCCACTTGTTCAAGCGCATCCTATCGGTCGGCCTGGTCGCCTGCGGCATGGCGACGATCGCCAATTTGACCACCATCCTGGTGACCGCCCGTCTCGCCGCCTACGGCCAGTCGGCAGTTGCGGCCTATGGCATTTCGGCGCGGCTCGAATTCCTCATGGTGCCGCTTGCCTTCGGCGTCGGCTCGGCGCTGACCGCGCTGGTCGGGCGGGCCGTGGGCGGTGGCGATTGGCCGACCGCTCGGCGGATCGCCTGGGTCGGCGCCGGCATGGCTTTCGCGGTGACTGTCGGCGTCGGGCTTCTGGTCGGGCTGTTTCCCACGGCAACGGCCAGGGTATTCTCTGAGGATCCAGCGGTGGTAGCGATCGCCCGGCAGGCGCTGGCCATCATGGGACCGGCCTTGCCGGGCTTCGGGGTGGGCATGGCGCTCTATTTCGCCGCCATGGGCGCGGGGCGGATGCGCGGGCCCTTCTTCGGCGCCCTGGCGCGAATCGTCACGGCGGTGGGCGGTGGTTGGCTCCTCGGCGATGTCTTAGGCCTCGGATTGATGGGACAATTCGTGGCCGTCGCGCTCGGCATCACAGTGTTCGGTATATGCGCTGCCATCGCCGTACGCCCGACGGTCTGGTCACGCCACTGAGCCACGGCGCGCACCACCAAGGCGAGTGCAGGCATTGCCATGGCGGGTACGAAGGCCCTTATAAGCGCAGGTTGTCCGGAGTAGTATTTTACCTTCGGCATCGCGTCCATTTCCAGGCCGGCTCGCCGCAGGGTACCCTCAATCCATGCCTTTGCCGTCATCAGCCCAATCCCGCACCTCGACGGAAACGCCGCTGCCGCGTTGCGCAGTCTGTGGGGTAGGTAGCCGGCAGCCAGCATTCCGGCCGAATCCGCCGGAACAGGCCCCCGACCTCGACCTGCGGCCCGGCGAACCGGTCCGCTCGACCATGGCGCGGTGGCTCCAGCAATGTCCAACCTGCGGCTATGCCGCGCCCGACATCACCCGTGCCCATCCGGCGGCGGCGCAAGCGGTCGGCGCGGCGCCATTCCGCGCCCTGGTCGCGGAGACGAGCTACCCGCCGCTGGCCAGGCGCTTTCTCGTCTGGGCGCATGTGCTTGAGGAGACGGGCTCCTTGCACGCCGCAGCCGAGGCGACGCTGCACGCCGCATGGGTCGCCGATGACCTTAGCCGCGACGATCTCGCGCGGCTTTGGCGGTTGGAGGCGGTGGCCCTGTGGCGCGGGGGGCCGCCGCTTGATGATGAGCAGAACGTCCGGGTGATCGATGCCCTTCGCCGCGCCGCGGCTTGGCCGGACGCGGCGGCGAGCGCCGATACGCAGCGCCGGGCCGCCCCGGCGGAAGCGATCGCGCAGGTGATAAGCCTGGAACAGCGCCTGATTGCCGAGCGCGATACCGGCCGGCATACCATTGCCAGCGCCCTGCCGCCGCCAGCGCGCCGGCCCCATGCCAGCCATCAACAGATTGCCGGCAAAAGCGAAGGGCTGCTGAGCCGGCTGCGTCGCTGGCTTGGCGGCAACGGGCGGCACAATAATAAATGATCCGTTCCTCCACCATCTCCCTTCGCCGTCGGGCCCTTTTGGCGCTTCCGGCACTCCTGGCCCTGCCGGCCCGGGCGCAGTCCAAACCCATTGTGATCGCAACCTTTTCCATCCTCGGCGATCTCGTCGCCCAGATCGCCGGCGATACCGTGGAGCTTCGCGTCCTGATCGGTCCGGATCAGGACGCGCACGACTTTCAGCCACGCCCCTCCGATGCCGAGAAATTGCGCGGCGCCGCGCTGGTAGTCCGCAACGGCCTCGGTCTTGACCCCTGGATCGAACGCCTGATGCGCGGTGCGCGCACCGTCGCACCGATCGTCACGACGACCGAGCGCCTGAACCCACTCCTATTCAACGGGATTGCTGATCCGCACGCCTGGATGGATGTCCAGCGGGCCCGCACCTACACCCTGAATATCGCCAGCGGCCTCTACCCGATCCTCCCGAGTGGCGCCGAGCGGGAGGCGCGTGCGGGTATCTCGACCCTCATGGCGAAGCTCGCGCGGCTCGACGACGACATCCGCAAGGAACTCGCGGCAATCCCCGATAAGCGGCGCGTCCTCGTCGCACCGCACGCGGCACTGCGTTATTTCAGCGATGCCTACGGCGTGAACGTGGTAGCGCCCACCTCCGGAACCGCCGAGACGGCGCCCTCACCGCTCGATATCGCGACAATCGTCCGGCGGATGAAGGAAGAAAAGATCACCGCCCTTTTCCGTAGCCCGATCGGCAACGACACGCTGATCCGGACCGTTGCCCTGGAAGCTGGCGTGCCAGTGAAAGGGACCATCTACACCGACGCCCTATCCCCCCCGGATGGGCCCGCCGGCACATATGAAGCCATGATGCGCCATAATGTCCGCCTGATGATTTCCGCCATGACCGAGACGTGACGCGACCGGCCCTTCCGTCAGCCTGGCTTTCGCCGCCCGATATCGCTGCGGCCCGCATTGCCCAACTCGCTATTGCCGAGCGCGTTGTCGTCGGTGATGATCTGCCGCCCGTCTGGCTCATCGCAGGCGTCGATGTCAGTTGCGCCCGCTTCGATCCACGACGCCTCGTGCATGCTGGAATCGTCGTCCTGCGCTGGCCGGATCTCGAACTGCTGGAGAGCGCGGCGGCGACCATGCCCGCGCCCCTGCCCTATGTGCCCGGCTATCTTGGCTTCCGCGAAGTGCCCGCGCTGCTCGCTGCCTGGGATCAACTGACGAATCGCCCCGACCTCGTGCTGGTCGATGGGCACGGTATCGCCCATCCACGGCGGTTCGGGGTGGCAACGCATCTGGGTATCGCGCTGGATGCGCCGACGATCGGCGTCGCCAAACATGCGCTGGTGGGAGCCCCGACCGCACCGGTCGGCGAAGCCCCCGGCGCGACACAGGCGCTGGAATGGCAAGGCCGCCGCATCGGCGCCGTGCTGCGCAGCCGCCGTGGTGCTGGACCATTGTGGATTTCGCCCGGGCATCGGATTGCCCTGCCCACTGCCCTGGCCTGGGTACGCCAGTGTGGCCGTGGCTACCGGCTGCCGGAACCCACGCGGCTCGCGCATCTTGCGGCCAATACAGCGCGGCGGGCGGCCTCCTGATGACGCGGCTTTGGATCGGACTCGGCGCGCTCACCGGGCTGCTGGCGGTGGCGCTCGCCGCCTGGGCGGCGCATGCGGCGCCAACGCGGCTTGATCCACGCGCCCTGGCGGCGCTGGAGAACGCGCTGCGGATGCAAGGCTGGCACGCGCTTGCCCTGCTTGCCACCGGCCTCTGGGCAGAACGGCATGCCAGCTGGCTGACGCATGCGGCGGGTGCGGCCTTCGCCGCCGGCCTGCTGCTGTTCTGCGGCGGCGTCTACGCCAGCGCGCTGGCCGGCCTTTCATTGGGGCCGGTGGCCCCACTGGGCGGTACATTACTCATGCTGGGCTGGGCGTTGCTCGGCCTTTCGGCGTTCCGGCGATGATCGGCGCGGCCTACCTCGCCGCGGCTGGCTTCGAGGCGGATCTCGCCGAGGAACTGCAACGGGCCGGCCACGGCATCGTGGCCTGGCATGGCCGCCTCGCGCTCAGCCCGGACCCGCCGGCCGCGCCGGCCTGGGCGCTTGAGACCTGGACCGCCCCGATGGAGGTGCCCGCGCCCTCGGTGAAAGCGGCCGCCGATGCGTTGCGGGGGGTGCAGCGAAACTGGGCGCTCTACGCCGCCGGCCATCATCGTCGCGCCGCTTTGATCGCCGAACGCTTGCCGCCGGTGAAGGCGCGGCCGCTGCACTTTCCTGAGTCGGCGCCGAGCGGCCATCTCGGCGCCTGGACCTTGCTCTCGCCCGACCGCCTGCTGGCGAGCCCGCAGAAGACCAGCCCTTTCGTGAACGGCGCCGTGCAATTCGTGGAAGATCGCGAAGGCCCGCCCAGCCGTGCCTACCTGAAGCTATGGGAAGCACTCACGCGCTTCGGCCGCTGGCCGGCACCAGGCGAGACCTGCCTGGACCTGGGAGCCGCTCCGGGCGGTTGGAGCTGGGCCCTGGCCCAGCTCGGGGCGCAGGTCATCGCCCTCGACAAAGCGCCGCTCGACCCGGCCATCGCTGCGCTGCCCAATGTCACGTGGCGCCAGGAAAGCGCCTTCGGTCTCGATCCCCAACAGGAACCGGCAGTCGATTGGCTGTTCAGCGACGTGATCTGCTACCCGGCCCGGCTGCTCACCCTCATTGAGCGCTGGATGGCCGCAGGCAGGGCAAGACACATCTGCTGCACGCTGAAATTCCAGGGCGCGACCGATCACGACACCGCCGCCCGCTTCGCCGCCCTGCCCGGTGGCCGCCTGTTCCACGGGGCCCACAACAAGCACGAGCTGACCTTCATCTGGGCGCGCTGAACGGCACCGCCAAGGTCGACAGGATCAGCCCAGGCGGCGGCGGCCGAGGCTCAGCAACCCCGCCAATGTCGCGCCGAGCAGGCCGGTGACCAGCGCCGGCCAAGCCCCCGCAGCACCCAGCGTCTGGAACCAGAGCGCGACGATTGTGGTGCCGACCGTCGTCCCCAACAGGCGGGCGGTCGCCTGCATCCCACCGGCGCCACCGGCGCGCGCCTTGGGCGCTGAGCCGATGATGGTCCGATTATTCGGCGTCGAGAACAGGCCGAAGCTGGCGCCGCAAACCGCCATCAGGAGGCCGAGCAGGACCGGATGTCCGACCTCGATCAGCGCCGCGAGCAGACCCACGCCAAGCGCGAGCCCAGCCATGCCAGCGGCACAGAGCATGGCGGTCGGCAAGCGGTCCGACAGCTTGCCGGCGATCTGCGCCGACAGCGCCATGCCGAAGGGCCAGGGCGTCATGATCAGCCCGGTCATCGCCTGACTATATCCCGCTTCCTGCAGCAGGAATGGCAGGGACACGAAGCTGGTATACCAACATGAAAAAGCGCAGATCGAGGCACCGATCGCAAAGGCAATTGGGCGGATCGCCAGCAGGTCCAGCGGCAGCAATGGGGCCGGCTGGCTGAGCTGGCGTCGCACGAGCAGGACGCCGGCGACCAACCCGGAGACGAGAAGCCCAGACGCCAACCAAGGTTGCAGCAGTAGCAGATCGACACCGAGAAAGATCAAGCCGAGCGCGGCCACATTGAGCACCGCGCTCTGCCAATCAAACCGCTGCCGGCGGCCGCCGGTATCGGGCAGCGCGGCAAACCCGATGGCAATGCCAAGCAGGCTGACCGGCACGTTCAGAAGGAACAGGGCTTGCCAGGGTGCGACGGCCAGAATCGCCGCCGCGATCGAGGGCGCCGAAGCGCCGGAGACGGCGACCACCGTCGCGTTGATGCCAATGGCCCGACCGAGCATGCGGATCGGGTAGATGTTGCGGATCATGCCCGCCGTCAGGCTCATGACCGCTGCCGAGCCGATCCCCTGCAGCACACGAAAACCGAGCAGCGTCGCGAAAGAGGAGGCCAGGGCTGCCCCGAGCGAGGCTATGCCGAACAGCAGGAATCCCCCGATGAAGACCCGCTTGAAGCCCAGCTTCTCGCCGAGCGAGGCGAGCGGCAGCAGCATGGTTACCACGGATAATTGATAGGCGTTCAGCAGCCAAACCGCCGTCGCCGGCGTGATCCCAAGGTTCCGGGCGATACCCGGCAGCGCGATATTGACCATCGAGCTGTCGAGCACGGTGATGCAGATTGAGGCGGAGACCGCCAGCACCGCAAAAATGCGGCGCGGCATGGGCAGGCCGTCCTCCTCAGCAGGCGGCGCAGTCCCCGGCATGGAGGGGTTCATGGGAGACGGCAAGGTCGTCTCAAGCTGGATTCAGCCCAGCGAAGCCCGACAAGCGATACATTGGGCGCGACGATGCTATCCTCCCTCCCAGACGACTCGCTCAAACCGTTATGTTTTTTAGAGCAAGAAATCCGTTCAGGTGAGTCCACCTGACCGGATATTGCTCTCGTCTCACAAAGCGCCAGTCGCGCTAGAGCATGCTATGTTCACATGCGTTCACGCACCCTGCTCTAATTTTTGTTTGGTCGCGGGATTCAGCGCCTTCGGCGATGCCGCCTCAACGCATCCCGCGCTAGGCTATTCGGCCGCGAGAGCAACCGGAAGGCGCGGCAACGCAACCCCGACCAGCACATCGCGCGTGACGAGTGCGGCCAGCTGATCCTCCGACCAGCCCTCGGTCCCGGCGGGGCGCATCGGCAGCACCATCCAACGGTAATCCGCGGTACTGTCGACCACCCGCACGCGGCAACCGGCGGCCAGCGTCGTGCCCCATTCCGCGAGCACGCCGCGCGGATCACGCACTGCGCGGCTGCGATACTCGAAACTCTTGTACCAGGACGGCGGATAGCCGAGCACGGCGCGTGGGTAGCAACTGCACAGGGTACAAACGACCAGATGATGCAGCGTCGCGGTGTCTTCCAATACGCCGAGCGGCGGTGCGCCGGCCATCGAGACGCCCATATGCTCGGCCGCCTCGGCACCGTTGCCGAGCAGCAGTCGCCGCCAGTCAGGATCGAGCCAGGCACGCGCCACCATGCGGGCGCCGACCTCCGGGCTGGCGCGATCCGTCCGGGCCTGGGCCTCGACGAGATCGGACTCGGTGACGATACCCTTGGCGATCAGGGCGGCGACCAGCCGGTCGAGCCGGGCGAGGGATTCGGGACGGGCAGGGGTGCTCATGCCGCTTGCCTTTCTGCCGGGACAGGTTGCAGCCAATGCTCGAAAATTTCGACCAGCACGTCATCTCCGGCCTCCCCCTCGTGCCAGAGGGGCGGGCGTTCGAACACGACGTGGTACAGCACGCGCTTCGGTGCCGGCCGGGCGAAGGCGAGGTCTTCCGGGTTGGCGAAGCCGCCGAGAACGCGCACCACACGGCCTGGCTTCCCGCGCAGATAGTGCGGCGTCCGGATATGGGCAGGCCCGCGGAATTCCGGCCAGTCGTCCTTCACCAGCACGCGATCGCCAGGGGCCAAAAGAGGCACGCTCATGCGATGTCCTCCGCCTTCACGATGCCCTTCTCGACCATCAGCGTCCCAATCGAGGTCAGCCAACGCTCGTAATAGGTCAGCGCGAAATACTCGGGCTCGGGGATCGCCTCGATGCAGCGCCTGAGCTCGTCCACCGTCATCAGCTTCTTGGCGGCGAGGACCTGGCGCAAAGCATCGACCCGCTTGCCGAAGCCGTCAGGTGGCGCCTCATCGCGTTCAACCGGGGTGCAGCGGAAGCGGCTAAGCCCGCCGATATCGTGGATCGCGTGCTGGGGATCGATCTCGCTCATCCCAACACGCTAGCAGAACGCCCCGCCGGGGGAACCCTACAAAGCCCGCCTTTGGGCAGTAGCCGGGCTGAGGGCCGCGAGAATCCCCCGCTCAGCGGCGGCCAAGGCCTCGGCCAGCGCCGCCGTCAGCGCTGCGGCCTGAGCGGCCGGGCCGGCGGTCCCTCCGCCGGGCAGCGGCGCGCGGCCCTCAGCCAGGATCGGTACCAGCAGGTGGGGTGAATCGCTGGCATCGTCATTGGTCAGCAGCAATGCCAAGCCGGCGAACGCCTCTGCCAGCGCGGGTCGGGTCTCCAGCCGGGTCAGCTCGCCTTCCAGGATATAGCTCGGCCTGACGCGGGAGCCGGGGGCGATGACGGCCCCAAACCGGCCGCTCGTCGCCAGCCATCGGCGCAGCGCCTCCTCCGCCAGCTCGGCCGGCGGCGCGGCCCATTCGGCCCAGGCATCGGCGCGCACCTGACCGGCCGCAGAGACGCTGCGCAGGCTGCGCGCCTCCAGCCCCGGCGCAGCCCGCAGACTACGCAGCAACAGCACCGGTCCACGCGGCGCTGGCGGGTTACGGGTCGGTCGCTCCGGCAACAGGGCGAAGCGCTCGGTATCCCGATAGGGACGGTCCGGCAGTACCGTGCAGGCGGCAAGGCCAAGCGGCAGCGATAAAATGGCGCGGCGGGGTCGGATCATCGGCGAGGCTCCCCAGCAGGGGCGGGCGGCGGTGCGCCCAGCAAGGTTTGCGACGGATTGCGCCGCAATTGCTCGGTCGTGTCGCGCAGATTGCTCATGGTCGCGCGGAGGTCCCGCAAGATCGGTACCAGTTCGGCCTGGAGATCGAGGGTTGTATTGCGCGCGGCGCGCAGGCTGGTATCGATGTTGCCCATGCTCGCCGGTAATTTTGCCGCGGCGGTGCGCAGCTCAGCCGCCGCGGAGGCAACATTGGTGAGCGCCGCGCGCAGGTCGCGGCCGTTGATCACAGCCCTGGCATCGCTGGCGGCGCGGCGATACTCGCCCAGCGTGCTTTCGACATCGCCGCCAGTCCGTCGCAGGGAAGCGATCAGCGCGGGGAGGTCCGCCTGACCGGTGATCTGCCGCACATCCCGCAGCAGCCCTGCCGCCTCGCGCAACGTGACCGCCAGATCGCCGCTTTTCACCTGGGCGCGGGCGTCGGCGATCAGCCCAATCGTCTCCTGCAGCAAGCGCGGCAGGTCGGCATCCTGCAATTGCTGCAGGATGGCCTCCGCCGCGGTGCGGACCTGGGCGAGGTTCGAGGGGATGGACGGGATATAGGAATAGCGTGGCTTCCAGGGCACCGGCATGACCGGGAACCGCTGCGGATCGACGAAGTCGAGTTCGAGATAACTGACCCCCGTGATACCCTGGGACGCAAGCCGCACTCTTAGCCCCTGGCGAATCGCCGTCTCGACGCTGTCAGTCTCGCCAGTCCGTCGTTCATCCACGGCAAACCTCACAAAGACCAGGTGGTATTCGGTGCTCTCGGCGTCGCTGCGTTGTCCGCGATAGGCAGCGGCGACCAACCCGATCTCGGTTACCCGTCCGATCGCCACGCCGCGGAAGCGGACAGCGCTGCCCTGGTCCAGCCCCTGCACGGATTCCCGGAAATAGCATTCATAGATCTGGCTGCTAGCGCCGATGCGGTTGGCGGTCAGGAAGAGCACGAAGCCAACGACCAATGCGAGGCCCGCGAGAACCAGGGTGCCCACACGCAGAAAGAGACCGCGGGAACGGGCCATGACTAAGCGCCCTGCCCGGCCGGGGCCGGTGTCGGCATCGCCTGGCGCCGAAAGAAGGCGCGGACGATGGGGTGTTCGCTGTGTTCGCGTAGGACGCGCGGGTCGCCTTCGGCGATGACGCCCTTCGCCTCCTTGTCGAGCATGACGCAGCGATCACCGATCGCCAGGATCGACTGCAACTCATGCGTCACCACGACGAAGGTCGTCCCCAGGCTGCGCGCCAAGTCCTTGATCAGCGCATCGAGACCGGCCGAGGTAATCGGATCAAGGCCGGCCGAGGGCTCATCGAGGAACAGGATCGGCGGATCAAGCGCCATGGCGCGGGCGATACCGGCCCGCTTGGCCATGCCGCCCGAGATCTCCGCCGGCAGGCGTTGCGCGGCATCCGCAAGGCCAACCAGCCCGAGCTTCACCCGCGCGATCATCGCCCGGGCCTCGGCTGGCAGGTCGGTATGTTCCTCGAGCGGTACCTCGATATTCTCGGCCAGGCTGGCCGAGCCGAACAGGGCGCCCGATTGCCACATCACCCCGATCCGGCGCAGCAAGGCCCGGCGCTCCGCGCCGGCCAAGCCGGTCATCTCCTCATCCAACAGCGTGACCCGCCCCTCGGCCGGTTCAAAAAGGCCGATCATCGCCTTGAGCAGCGTCGATTTGCCGCAGCCGGAGCCGCCGAGGATCACGAACACCTCACCGCGGCGGACGTCGAAGGTCACATGTTCGAAGATCGTCCGACCATCGAAGCGCATGGCAAGATCCTGGACCCGGATCACCACTTCGGTTTCCGTCGTGCCCGACATGCTCACCACCCCAGCCGGTTGAAGAGCACGGCGAAGATGCCGTCCAGCACGACGACACCGACGATGCCGCCGACGACCGCCGTGGTGGCGGCATCACCAACGGCACGCGGACCGCGCCCGGCGCCCAGGCCGGCGCGGCAACCGATAAGCCCGACGACCAGGCCGAAGATCGCCGCCTTGAACAGCCCGCCGACCAGATCCTTGATCTGCACCGCGTTCTGCACCTGCTTCAGCACAGCGACGGGCGGGAAGCCCAACACCACCATCACGATGCCCATGCCGAGCAACCCGGCCAGGCTGAGTACCAGGGCCAGCACCGGCATCACCAGCACAGCCGCCAGCAGGCGCGGCAGCACCAGCCAGGCAATGGGATCGATCCCCATGATCCGGAGCGCATCGATCTCCTCATTGACCGTCATCGTACCGAGTTCGGCCGCAAAGGCCGAACCTGTCCGGCCAGCCAGGATGATGGCGGCCATCAGCGGGCCCAACTCGCGCAGCAGCGAGATGCCGACGAGATTGGGGATGTAGATCTCCGCCCCGAATTGCCGCATCGGGATCGAGGATTGAAAGGCGAGGATCAGGCCCAACAGGAAACCCAGCAGCAGCGTCAGGCCAAAGGCGCGCAGCCCCGCCTCGTCCAGATGCCGGAGCGCCTCCGACAGCCGCAGCCGCCAAGGGTGCAGCAGCATGCCGGCACCAGCCATCACCGCCTCTCCGAGGAAGCTCACGCGGTCGAGCCCATGCTGCCCTGCATCCAGCGTCGCTTGGCCAAGCTGGGCGAGAAGCGGCAGCGCCGCCGGCGCAGCCGTGACCGGCTGCGCAAGCGCGGCCCGACTGCGGGCCAGCAAACCCGCCAGCGATTCGTCGGTCGGGGCCTCGGTCCGGGCGCCAGGGATGCTGGCTTCCAGATGCAGTAGCAGGACCGCGCCAGCGGTATCGAGGCCGGTGAGATCGGCGGCATCGATGACCAACCGCTTAGCACCAGCCGCAGCCGCGCTCGCCGGGCGCCAAAGCCGCGCGGCGGCTGCGGCATCGAGGTGGCCGGCGATGCGAAGGCGAACGCCATCCGCCCCCTCGCTGCACTGCATCTGCGCGGTCGCGGCCGGCCCGGCGGCAGGCATTCAACGGCTGCCCAAGGTGTGGAACAGGACCGCGGCGGCGGCGGCGACATTCAGACTCTCGACCGCGCCGCTGCCGGGCAGGGTCAGACGGCAGTCGCAGGCGGTGATGCTGGCGAGAGAGGGGCCTTGTTCCTCATTACCGAGGAGCAGGGCGATCGGCAGATCCCGCGGGATCGCGTCCGGCGGCAGACCGCCCGCGGCAACAGCGGCGACGCTCCGCCAGCGGCCTTGCATGCCGCGCAGCAACGCCGGCAGGTCATCGGTTCTGAGGACCCGGAGATGCTCGAGGCCGCCTTCGGCCACCCGGAACGCTGCGTCCGAGAGGTCCGCCTGCCGACCATCGCCCGCCAGCACCATGGCGCTCGCCCCGAAAAAAGCGGCCGAGCGGGCGATCGCCCCGAGATTATGCGGGTTGCCGATGCCGTCGAGCAGCGGCAGCAGCCGTGCTGGGCTCAAGTCTGCCGGCAAGGCCGGCCCAGGTAAGGTCAGGGCACGGCGCGGCGCGGTAACCGCGCAAATCCCGCCGTGATGCGGCGTACCCGCGATGCGCGCGAGCTCCTCCCCCTCAACCTCGCGGTAAGGACGGCGGGTCCGTGCAAGATGGGCGCAGAGCGGGCCGGCGATGCGACGCCGCTCCGCGGTATAAAAGAGCCTTAGCACCTGCTCAGGCCGGCGCAGGAACACCGCGCGCACCGCTGCGCTGCCGCAGATCCGATGCGGCTCGGGCGGACGGGACGTGGCGTCGCGGTTCGGGAGGCTGCCTTGGGACAAGATCGGCCATCGCGGCAGGGATACCGGTGATATGGCCAGACCGCCGGTCGGTGCAAGCCATCCGTCAGGTCATCGCCAAGGCCACCAGCACGCGCCCGGCGATCAGTTGGGAGACCCGAACATGGCTTTCCCGGGTTGCACCCGCGATGTGCGGCGTCAACAACAGGTTGGGCGCACCGGCCAGCGGCGAGCCAACCGGCAGCGGCTCGGTCTCGAAGACATCGAGCGCAGCTCCCCCGAGTTGTCCAGCCCTCAGCGCAGCGGCCAATGCGGCTTCTTCCACCACACCGCCGCGGGACGCATTGATCAGGACCGCCCCTGGCTTCATCGCCGCGAGCCGCGCCCCGTTGATCAGATGGCGCGTTGCCGGGGCCAACGGGACATGCAGGGTGATCGCGTCGGCCGTTGCCAGCAGCTCCTCCAGTCCGACGATGCGCGCCCCGGTTTCCCGCAGGGCTGAATGATCCTGGGGCAACACCGGGTCATGGGCCACGATCGTCATCCGAAACCCTTGCGCAAGCCGGGCGACGCGACTGCCGATATCGCCGAAGCCAATAATGCCGAGGGTCTTTCCCGCCATTTCGCGGCCCTGGCGCGACGCCTCACGCGGCCATTCGCCGCGCCCGATGGCTTCGGTCACCGCGAAGCTGCCGCGAATCAGCGTCCCCAGCGCCAATACGACGTATTCAGCGACCGAATCGGCATTGGCACCGCTCGCGGGGATGACGTCCACATCACGCGCCCGGCAGGCGGCGAGATCGATATTGTAGAGCCCGACCCCGAGGCGTCCGAGCACGCGCAATCGCGGCGCGGCGGCCAGCAACGGGGCATCCACACTGGTCCGGTTACGGATGATGAGGGCGCGGGCGTCGGCCAAGGCCGCCCGCAGCGCAGCCGGGTCATCGACGAGGTGCGGGTCGTAATGCGTCGGATGCACCGCTGCAAGGCGCGCAACCGCGCCGTCATCCATCGTCTCGCTGATCACGATCGCATTCATGGCGCCCTCCCTTGCCGCACTGGCAACGCGACCCTGCAGAGGGTGGCGCAGATTGCGGTCTTGAGAAAAGAAAACTCGCGTGCGATCAGCGCCGGCGATTCCAGCTTTATAGGTACGGTTCTATGCGACCGGCAGGCGAATGATGAAGCGGGCCCCCGTTACGCGGCCCTCCGCATCGCGCCGGTTCTCCGCGGCGATGCGGCCGCGCAGCCCCTCGACGATTTGCTTGCTGATCGACAGGCCAAGGCCCGAATGTTGGCCAAAGCGTTCGCCACGCGGGCGTTCGGAATAGAAGCGGTCGAAAATCCCCTCAAGGCGGGCTTCCGGAATACCCGGGCCCTCGTCCTCCACCAGGATTTCCACCATGGGTCCGGCCTCACGGGCGCGCACGAACACCCGGCCGCGTTCGGGGCTGAAGGAGATGGCGTTGCCCAGCAGGTTACGGAAAACCTGGACCAGCCGGCCTTCCACGCCGCGCACCACCAGCCCTTCGGGCGGCGCCTCCAACTCGATCACGGGATCGGCATCGGCACGGGTCGCGTTATGCAATTCGGCCAGGGTGGCCAGCATGGGCGCCACATCCACCGGCGCCGCCACGGTGCGCGATAATTCCGCATCGACGCGAGAGCTGTCGCTGATATCGGCGATCAACCGATCCATCCGCACCGCATCATCGGCGATGATCGCAAGCAGTCGCCTTTGCTGCTCCGGATTGTCGATGCGCCTGAGGGTTTCGATAGCACTGCGGACGCTGGTCAGGGGATTGCGCAGTTCATGCGCCACATCGGCGGCGAAACGCTCATTCAGGTCGATCCGCGACCATAGGTCGCGCGCGGCTGATTGCAGGTCGCGCGCCAGGATACCGATTTCGTCTTCCCGCCGCAGCAGGCTGGCCGGGACGCTGCCGCTCCGGCCCTCACCCTGGCGCATCGCCGCGGCAGAGCCGGCGAGCTGCATGATCGGTGTCGCCAGGGTCCGCGCCAGATACCAGGATAGCGCCACCGTCAGCGCCAGAGCGAGACCGAAGATCCCTAACACGCTGGCACGGATTTCGAACAAGCGCTGGTCGACCTCACGCGCCTCGCGGGTCAGCAGGACGATCGCGAAGGCCTGATTGCCCCGCCGCGCGGGCTCGGCGACCGAGACCAGGAGCCGGCCGTCGGCGGTGCGACGGATATAAGGGGTCACGCCGCCCTCCAGCGCCAGGCGTAACTCCTCCCGCCGATCGGGGCCCAAATTGGGCTGCCAATCGAAGGAAGGCGCGTCCGGATTGACGTCTACCTCCACCTCCGTCTTCGCCTGCCGTGGCAGCAAATGCAGCAGCTGCTCGTACAAGCCGGCGATGCCGGTAGAGAGCGCGCCACGCGGCTCGGGCGGCGGCAGGGGTTCGGCCACCACCGCGCCGCCAGCCGCTTCGCGAACCCGGCTGTCGGCGACCACAAGACCGGTATTATCAAAAAGCCGCGCCTGGGTGTTGGGCGAAGGATCAACCAGGCGCCGCAGCAGCGGCCGGGCGATGTCGGGCACCAGGACCGGGCGGTCATCCTGCATCTGGGTCGCCGTCTCGGCGATCGCGCCGGCATAGATCCTGGCTTGGGTACGCAGCGCCTCCACCTCGGCCCCCAGCAACCCATTCTGGTATTGGTCAAGGTAGAGCATCGCCGCGGCGAGAAGCGCCGGCGGCAGGGCGTTCAGCAGCAGAATCCGCCGCAGCAGCGGCGAAACGAAGCGATGCCGCTTCGCCTGCACCGGCGGTTCGGTCATGCGGCCGACATCGGGCACCACCCGAAACCTAGGCTAATGCTCCTTGTAGCGATAGCCGATGCCGTACAGGGTCTCGATCTGCGCGAAGTCGTCGTCAGCCTGGCGGAACTTCTTGCGCACGCGTTTCACATGGCTGTCGATGGTGCGATCGTCGACATAGATGTTCTCGCCATAGGCGGCGTCGATCAACTGGTCGCGGTTCTTCACCATGCCCGGGCGCAGCGCCAATGCCTTCACCAACAGGAATTCGGTGACAGTCAGCTGGATATCGCGCCCCTTCCAGGTGCAGGTGTGCTTGGTCTCGTCCAGCACCAGGTCGCCGCGCACGATCACCCCGCCGGCCGGCTGGCCCGCGGCCTCGGCCGCCGCCGCATCCTTGCGCCGGAGCAGGGCACGGATGCGCTCCAGCAGCAGGCGCTGGCTAAAGGGCTTGGTGATGTAGTCGTCGGCCCCCAGCCTGAGACCCATCAACTCGTCAACCTCCTCGTCCTTCGAGGTCAGGAAGACTACCGGCATGCTGCTCCGCTGGCGCAGCCGTTGTAGCAACTCCATGCCGTCCATGCGCGGCATCTTGATATCCAGCACGGCGAGGTCGGCCGGGCGGGCCAGCAAACCCTGCAGAGCGCTTTCGCCATCGGTATAGGTCCGGACCTGGAACCCCTCCTGCTCCAGGGTCATGGAAACCGAGGTGAGGATGTTGCGGTCGTCATCGACCAGGGCGATGGTCGCGGGCATCGGGCGATCCTCCTCTACCGGCGGCTGCCGGCACGTTAGGGTGACACTAGGCGGCGATCTGGTGCGGCATTGTGGCACAACCCGGGTGACGATGTGACGTCAGGGATGTCAGGAGGGATGACAGGGCATGTCCGATGAGGGTTTTGCTGCGCGCTGCCTCGCCCGCGCCGCCGGGTCCGCGGTTCTGGCCACACAGGCGGAGGGACAGCCCTTCGCCAGCCTGGTGACCCCGGCCTTCTCACCGGGCTTCGAGCCTCTCCTGCTGCTCTCCTCCTTGTCCGAGCACACCCGGCAACTGCGCGCCGAGCCGCGCTGCGCCCTGCTGTTCACAGGGCCGGCAGAGGGCGCCAATCCGCAGACCGCCCCGCGCCTGACCCTGACCGGCATCGCCGCCGAGGTGCCGGCGGCGGAGGCCACGGCGCTGAAGGCGCGGTGGTTGGCGAAGCACCCCTATGCCGCACTCTATGCCGATTTCGGCGATTTTGCCTTGTGGCGGATCACCCCCGGCGGCGCCCTACTGGTGGGGGGGTTCGCACGCGCAGTGCGGATCCGGCAGGCCGATCTGCGGCCCGACCCGGCCGCGGTCGCCGCGATCGAGGGTGCCGCAGAAGGCATCATCGAGCATATGAATAGCGATCACGCGGCCGCCGTTGCGGCGATCGGCGCCGGCCTACTCGGCGGCCCGACGGGACCTTGGCGCATGGTCGGGGTGGACTCCGATGGGGCCGATTTCGGGCTTGGGGAGGTGGTACGCCGCCTCGCCTGGGCGCAATCGGCCAGCAGCGCCGAGGCGGTCCGTGTCGGTCTGATCGAGGCCGCCCGGGCGGGGCGCGCGGGCCAGGTGGACGCAAAAATATGACCAGTTGGTGACACAAAGCTCTGCAAGGCCATAAACTTGGGCCAAGCTTAAATTTCGTCCCGATCGGCGCGCCTTAATTTTGCCCGACCTGACCGGGATGAAAGGTGCTACACCTTACCACTCTTCTTTTGCTTGCTGGCTATTCGCCTTGGAGGAAATTATGACTACGTCCGATACCGCCCTCGCAGGAACTGGCGTTGCAGCGGGCCCGATCGTGCATGCCAACCTGACCGCCGCACCGCTGATCGAGCACGCGCTCCGTCGTGGCGAGGGCCGCCTATCGGCCGATGGCGCCTTCATGGCGGTGACCGGCGTGCATACCGGGCGCTCGGTTCAGGACAAGTTCGTCGTCGATGACCCGGAAGTGCACGATCAGGTCTGGTGGGGCCGGATCAACCAGCCGATGGCGCCGGAAAAGTTCCGCAGCCTACGGGGCAAGGTGCAGGCTTGGCTTGGCGCCCGCCCGGTCCTGTTCACCGAGGACCTCTATGCCGGCGCCGATCCCGCGCACCGCATCAAGGTCCGACTGGTCACCACGAATGCCTGGCATGCGCTGTTCGCCCGCAACATGTTCATCCGTCCACCGCGGTCGGAACTGGCGGATTTCAAGCCGGATTTCACCATTCTGCACGCGCCGGAATACGAGGCCGATCCCGCCACCGATGGCTGCCGCACCGGTACCTGCATCGCACTCTCTTTCGCCGCCCGCACGATCATGATCTGCGGCACCAGCTATGCCGGCGAGATCAAGAAATCGATCTTCACCGTCATGAATTGGCTGCTGCCGGAGAAGGGCATGCTGCCGATGCATTGCAGCGCCAATCTCGGACGGGATGGCCATGTGGCGCTGTTCTTCGGCCTCTCCGGCACCGGCAAGACCACCCTGTCCTCCGACCCGGAGCGGCAGTTGATCGGCGATGACGAGCATGGCTGGTCCGATGGCGGCGTCTTCAACTTCGAAGGCGGTTGCTATGCCAAGGTGATCCGGCTTTCGCGTGAGGCGGAGCCACAGATCTGGGAGGCGTCCCACCGCTTCGGCGCGGTGCTGGAAAATGTTGTCGGCGACGCCCACGGGCGGCTTGATCTCGATGACGGCTCGCTGACCGAAAATACCCGCTCCTGCTACCCGCTCGAGTACATCCCGAACACGGTCGCTGGCGGCCGGGCCGGGCTGCCGAAGAATGTGGTGATGCTGACGGCCGACGCGTTCGGCGTGCTGCCGCCAATCTCCAAGCTCTCCTCGGCGCAGGCCATGTATCACTTCCTCTCGGGCTACACCGCCCGGGTCGCCGGCACTGAGAAGGGGCTCGGCAAGGAGCCACAGGCGACCTTCAGCACCTGCTTCGGCGCGCCCTTCCTGCCGCGCCATCCCGAAGTTTACGGCAAGCTGCTCTCGGGCCTGATCGATAAGCACGGCGCGGATTGCTGGCTGGTGAATACTGGCTGGAGCGGCGGCGCCTACGGGGTCGGCCAGCGGATGAGCATCCAGCATACGCGCCTGCTGCTGCGGGCCGCGCTCGACGGCTCGCTGGCGAAGGTGACGTTCGAGACGGATCCTTTCTTCGGTCTTTCCATCCCGAAGGCGGTGCCGGGGATTCCCTCCGAAGTCCTGAACCCGCGCAATGCCTGGGCCGACAAGGCCGCCTATGACCGCACCGCGGCCGATCTCGTGAAACGCTTCGAAGCGAATTTCGAGGGTTTTGCCGGCGGCGTCAGCGAGGACGTCCTGGCCGCAGCAATCCGCGCGGCGGCCTGAAATGCCCGATGGCGGTGCCTTCGGGCGGCGGCGAGAGGAGCGACCGGCGGCGACGAACGTCCTCGGCGGTACCCTCCTGCCCTGTTCGGTGGCGCCGCTGACCGGCTTCTTTCGGGACGGCTGCTGCAATACCGGACCGCAGGATATCGGCCTGCATGTGGTCTGCGCGGTCATGACCGAGGAATTCCTCGGCTTCTCCAAGGCCCGTGGCAACGACCTCTCGACACCACGGCCGGAATACGGCTTCCCCGGCCTCAACCCGGGCGACCAGTGGTGCCTCTGCGCCGCCCGCTGGGAGGAAGCGCGGCTGGCCGGCCGGGCGCCGCAGGTGCTGCTGGAAGCCACGCATGTGGCGGCGCTGGAGGTCTGTTCGCTGGCCGATCTGCAGGCGCATGCCGTGGAGCCGCCGCCGCTCTGAGGGTGCATCGGCGGGGCATCGGCCAGCGGTCCGCGGCCACCAGGGTACCGGGGCACCCCCCCGATACTGCCGACGCCAAGCCTGCAATCCAAGCTCCTCGCCTTCTGCGATGCCACACGCGACCTACCGGCCCTGGTCGTGCAGTTCGGCAAGGCCGAGTTGCGCTGCCACCCCCGCTGCATCGCGCATCCCCACGCCATGCTGCACAGGCACGGGGCGGTTGGGTGCCGCTTAGAGCGCGATGCGTTGAGGCGGAATCGCCGAAGGCGCTGAATCGCGCGATCCAACACATGCTAGAGCATGCTGCGTGAACGCATGTGAACGCAGCATGCTCTAGCACCGAAGCCTGGGGCTGCGATGAGAGCAACCCAGTCGCCGGTTGGTACGGGTTGAAGAAGGGCCTGCGCGGCCGCGTCAGCAATTACGTGCCGCCCGGTGCTGGAGCGGGTCGGCCTCGTCGATATCAAGCACATGGCCAAGCGCAGCCGGATGCGGGCAGCGGAGCCGCGGCTACTTCCCCTGATGCGCCAGCCGATAGGGATGCGCCTTGTAGGTGCCGAGCACCCTCACCTCGCGCGAGAAGTAGTGCAGCTCCTCAAGCGCCAGCCGGAGATTGCTATCCTCCGGGTGGCCATCCACATCCGCCAGGAACTGCGTCGCAGTGAACTCACCGTCCAGCATATAGCTCTCCAGCTTCGTCATGTTCACGCCATTGGTGGCGAAGCCGCCCAACGCCTTGTAGAGCGCGGCGGGGATGTTGCGGACTCGAAAAACAAAACTCGTCACGCAATCCGCAGTGCCGGACAAGGGCGGCGCAGGTGTGCGGGAGCAGACATAGAAGCGGGTGGTATTGTGGGCCGCGTCCTCGACATTCTGTTGGAGGATCTCCAGCCCATAGATCTCGGCGGCGAGTGCGGAGGCAATCGCCGCATCCTCGATGCCGCCGCGCTCGGCGATCAGCGCCGCGGCACCGGCGGTATCGGCCTCGATCACCGGGACCAGGTTGAGGTCGCGCAGGATGTTCCGCACTTGGCCGAGCGCCACCGGATGGCTGTGCGCCCGCTTGAGCGAGGCGAGCGTCGCGCCCTGCGGCGCCAGCAGGCAATGCTCCACCCGCTCGAAATGCTCGCCCACCACGGAAAGGCCGCTTTCCGGCAGCAGCCGGTGGATGTCGGGCACCCGGCCCGCGAGGGAGTTTTCGCAGGGCAGCATGGCCAATTGCGCGGCGTCGCTCCGCACCGCATCCATCGCGGCCTCAAAGCTCGGGCAGGGCAGCGTCTGCCAGCCGGGATAGGCGGCGCGGCAGGCAAGATCGGAATAGGCGCCGAGCAGGCCCTGGAAGGCGATGGTCTGGGTCATGTCGAAGATTTGCCAGCAGAGGGTCCGCGCTTCTAATCGGCCCCCGGGACCAGCGCAAACGGGGGATAGATGGACGCGTTCGTCGCGGTGGCCGAAGCAGCGGCCGAGCTTGCCGGGCAGGTGATCCGCCCGCTCTTTCGCAGCGGCTTGCTGGTCGAAGCGAAGGGCGATGCCAGCCCGGTCACCGAAGCCGATCGGGCCGCCGAACGCGCGATCCGCGCGCTATTGGCCGAACGTCTGCCGCAGCACGGCGTCTGGGGCGAGGAATACGGTCCGGACCGGGCGGACGCAGAGTATCTCTGGGTGCTCGACCCGATCGATGGGACCCGGGCCTTTGTCACGGGCCGACCGCTCTTCGGCACGCTGATCGCGCTGCTGCATCGCGGCCGCCCGGTGCTTGGGCTGATCGACCAGCCCGTGACGGGCGAGCGCTGGCTGGGTCTCACCGGCCACCCGACCCGCTTCCGCTCGCCCTTCGGTGGCGTGGCGCGGTGCCGTCCCTGCGCCACGCTGGCCGAGGCGGAACTCTCCTGCACCAGCCCCGACATGTTCGAGCCCGCCGATCGGCCGGGCTTTGAGCGGCTGCGGGCAGCGGCGCGGCGGGTGACCTGGGGCGGGGATTGCTACGCCTATGGTCTCGCCGCGCTGGGTCTGGTCGATGTCATCTGCGAGAGCACGATGAAGCCCTGGGATTGGGCGGCGGTGGTGCCCGTGGTGGAAGGGGCTGGTGGGCGGGTGACCGATTGGGCAGGCCAGCCGCTGACCCTGGCAAGCCGGGGCCAGGTGTTGGCGGTCGGCGATCCCCGATTGCTGCCAGCGGCGGTCGCGCATCTTCAGGCGCCGGGCTGAGGTTGTGCCGGCCGGGGCGAGCCCCCATCCTCCCAAGCATGCAGCGCCGCCATCTCCTTGCCCTGGGCCTCGCCCTGCCCGCCCTTTCGCCCGCTTCGTCGCGGGCGGCGATGCCGGCCGGGGCGCCGGATGCGGATGGCATCACCCGCACCCATGCGCTCTCGCTACTCGGCGGCCCGTCCCTGCCGGCCGATTTCCGGCATTGGCCCTGGGTCAACCCGGACGCCCCCAAGGGGGGAGAGATCGCGCTGACCGCACTCGGCAGCTTCGACAGCTTCAATGGCTTCATCCTGCGCGGCACGCCTGCGGTCGGTCTCGGCAATCTGTACGACACCCTGCTGAAGGAGAGTGCCGACGAGGCGAGCACCGAGTATTGCCACCTCGCCGCACGGATCGAACTGCCCCGCGACCAGCAATGGGTCGCCTTCGAACTCCGCCCGGAGGCCCGCTGGCATGATGGCCGCCCGGTCACCGCCGAGGATGTGGTGTTCACCTTCACGACATTGCGCGAGAAAGGCCGGCCGACCTATCGCGGCTATTGGGCCGACATCGCCGAGGTGGTCGCCGAAGGCCCACGCCGCGTTGTCTATCGCTTCAAGACGAACGAGAACCGCGAACTGCCACTGATCGTCGGCCAGATGCCGGTCCTGCCGAAGCATTTCTGGGAAGGCCGCGATTTCGCCCGGCCAACCCTCGACCCGCCGCTCGGCTCCGGCCCCTATCGGCTGGACCGGTTCGAAGCGGGGCGCAGCCTGGTTTATCGCCGGGTCGAGGACTACTGGGCGCGCGACCTGCCGACCGCGAAGGGCACCGCCAATTTCGACCTGATGCGCTATGAATATTTCCGCGATTCGACGGTGGCGCTGGAAGCCTTCAAGGCGGGACAGATCGATTTTCGGACCGAGAACATCGCCAAGGAATGGGCGACCGCCTACGACTTTCCCGCGGTGCGCCGCGGCCTGGTCAAGAAAGACGAGATCCGCCACGAAATCCCGACCGGTATGCAGAGCTTCGCGCTGAACCTGCGCCGGCCCATCTTCCAGGACGCCCGGGTGCGGCGGGCGCTGATCGAGGTCTTCGACTTCGAGTGGATGAACGCCAACCTGTTTTACGGCAGCTATGCGCGCACTGCCTCCTTCTTCTCGAACTCCGACCTCGCCTCCTCCGGCGTACCGGAGGGACGGGAGCGGGAGATCCTGGAGACATATCGGGGCCGCGTGCCGGATGCCCTGTTCACTGACCCCTACCGCCTGCCGGTGACCGATGGCAGCGGCAATAACCGCGAGGGGCTTCGCCGGGCGCTCGACCTGCTGCGGCAGGGGGGCTGGACCGTGAAGGATCGCAAGCTGGTCAACGCGAAGGGCGAGCCCTTCGCCTTCGAGATTCTGCTGAACGGCCCGAGCTTCGAGCGCGTGGCACTGCCCTATGTGGAAGTGTTGCGCCGCTTGGGCATGGAGCCCCGGGTCCGCTCGGTCGATCCCGCACAATATCAGGTGCGGATCGACAGCTTCGATTACGACATGACGGTGGACGGCCAGGGACAGAGCCTCTCCCCCGGCAATGAGCAGCGCGATTACTGGAGCTGCGCGCGGGCGCAGGAGCCGGGCAGCCAGAACGTCTCCGGCATTTGCGACCCGGTGATCGACGAACTCGTGGAATACGTCATCGCCGCGCCCGATCGGGCGGAGCTGCTGGCACGGACACGCGCCCTGGATCGGGTTCTGTTGTGGGGCGATTTCGTCGTGCCGCAATGGCACAACCGGACCTTCCGGATCGCCTATTGGGACAAATTCGGCCGGCCGGCGCGCAACCCCAAATACGCCCTGGCGCTCGACAGCTGGTGGATCGAGCCCACCCGCGCCGCCACGGTGGAACAGGGCCGGCGCGACACCCGGTCGCAGCCCTAGCGGTATGGGAGCCTATCTGTTCCGTCGCCTGCTGCTGATGGTGCCGACACTGCTCGGCATCATCCTGATCAATTTCGCGATCGTGCAGTTCGCCCCCGGCGGGCCGGTGGAACAGATGCTGGCGGAGATCAAGGGCGAAGCCGGCAGCACGCTTGGCCGATTATCCGGCGAAAGCCAGGGCGAGGTGCGGCAAAGCCAGGAACGGCGAGAGAATACCGGCGGCAGCGATTCCGGTAGCCGGTATCGCGGCGCCCGCGGTCTCGATCCCGCCGTGGTCGCCGAAATCGAGAAGGCTTTCGGCTTCGACAAGCCCTGGCATACGCGGCTGTGGGACATGCTGCGCGGCTATGCCAGCTTCGACCTCGGCCGCAGCCTGTTCCGCGACAAGCCCGTACTCGACCTGATCGTCGAGAAGATGCCGGTCTCCATCTCACTCGGGCTCTGGTCAACCCTGATCATCTATCTTGTCTCCATCCCGCTCGGCATCCGCAAGGCGGTGCGCGACGGTAGTCGCTTCGATCTCTGGACCTCGGCGCTGGTGCTGGTCGGCTACGCGATTCCGGGCTTCCTGTTTGCGATCCTGCTTGTCGTGCTGTTCGCCGGTGGCAGTTTCCTGCAATGGTTCCCGCTGCGCGGCCTGCTGTCGCCGGGGCTCGAGGGAGCGTCATTCCTGGCGCGGGCAGTTGATTACGCCTGGCATATGGTGCTGCCGACCATTGCCCTGGTCATCGGCGGCTTCGCCGGGCTGACGCTGTTGACCAAGAACAGCTTCCTCGAGGAGATCAACAAGCAATATGTGATGACGGCCCGCGCCAAGGGGGCGAGCGAGAGCCGCATCCTCTATGGCCATGTCTTCCGCAACGCCATGCTGCTGATCATTGCGGGCTTCCCGGCTGCCTTCATCGGCATTCTCTTCACCGGGGCGCTGCTGGTCGAGATCATCTTCTCCCTCGACGGGATCGGCCTGCTTGGCTTCGAAGCTGCGATCCGGCGCGATTATCCGGTGATGTTCGGCACGCTTTATATCTTCACCCTGATCGGCCTCGTCATGCAGATCGTCGGTGATCTCAGCTACATGCTGGTCGATCCGCGCATCGATTTCGAGGCGCGACGGTGACGCTCACGCCGCTTGTCAGGCGCAGGCTGGCCAATTTCCGTGCCAACCGGCGTGGCTTCTGGTCGCTCTGGCTGTTCCTCGCGGTGTTCTTCCTCACGCTCGGCGCCGAGTTCATCGCCAATGACCGCCCGCTGCTCGCGCGGGTCGATGGCCGCTGGTTCTGTCCCGTGATCGCCGACTATGCCGAAAGCGATATCCTGCCGGATGGCCTGCCGACCGAGATGGATTGGTACGATCCGGAACTGCGCCGGGACCTGGCCGCGCGTGACGCCTGGCTGATCTGGCCGGCGATCCCCTTCGCCTACAACACCGTGGTGCGGAATCTCGATCGACCAGCCCCCTCGCCGCCTTCAGCGCGCAATTGGCTTGGGACCGATGACCAGGCGCGCGACGTGCTGGCGCGGGTCATCTACGGGTTCCGTATCTCGGTGCTATTCGGCTTCGCACTCACCCTACTTTCCTCCGTCATCGGCATCGCGGCGGGGGCGGTACAGGGTTATTACGGCGGCACGCTCGATCTGCTGTTCCAGCGCTTCATCGAGGTCTGGCGCGGCATGCCAGAACTCTACCTGCTGATCATCCTGGCTTCGATCATCACTCCAAGCTTCTGGGTGCTGCTCGGCTTCCTGCTGCTCTTTTCCTGGATGGGACTGACCGGCGTGGTGCGCGCTGAATTCCTGCGCGGGCGGAACTTCGACTATGTGCGGGCAGCGCGGGCGCTGGGCGTCGGCGATGCCCGCATCATGGTGCGGCACATCCTGCCAAACGCGATGGTGGCGACGCTGACCTTCCTGCCCTTCATTCTCTCGGGCTCGGTCGTCATCCTCACCTCGCTCGATTTCCTCGGCTTCGGGCTGCCGCCCGGGTCGCCCTCACTCGGGGAATTGCTCAGCCAGGGCAAGAACAATCTCCAGGCGCCCTGGCTGGCGCTGACCGGTTTCGTGATCCTCGGCGGCGTGCTGACGCTGCTGGTCTTCGTGGGCGAGGGCGTCCGCGACGCCTTCGACCCACGCAAGCTGCCAGGCGGCGCAGCATGAGCGGGCCACTCCTCGACGTGCAGGATCTTTCGGTCGCCTTCGGTGGACGACGCGTCGTTGAGGGCGTCTCCTTCACCGTCCAGCCTGGCGAGACGGTGGCCCTGGTGGGCGAATCCGGCAGCGGTAAGTCCGTCACCGCGCTCTCGACGCTCCGGCTGCTACCCACCGTGGCGAGCAACCCGACGGGACGGATCATCCTCGACGGCATCGACGTGCTGCGGGCGGAGGAGCCCATGCTGCGGCGGCTGCGCGGCGGCACGGTCGGGATGATCTTTCAGGAGCCGATGACCTCACTCAATCCACTGCACGATATCGGCCGTCAGGTCGGGGAGGCGATCAGCCTGCATCAGCCGCTCTCTGCCACCGCACTCCGCGAACGCACGCTGCAACTTTTGCGCGATGTTCGCTTGCCGCAAGCGGAATCGCGGCTCGATGCCTTTCCCCACCAGCTCTCGGGCGGCCAGCGGCAGCGGGTGATGATCGCCGCGGCGCTGGCCAATACCCCGAAGCTGCTGATCGCCGATGAGCCGACGACCGCCCTTGATGTGACCATCCAGGCGCAGATCCTGGAACTGCTGGAAGAACTGAAGCGCCGCCTGGGCATGGCGATGCTGCTGATCACGCACGACCTGAACATCGTCCGCAAGCACGCCGACCGCGTGGTCGTGATGAAGGATGGGCATGCTGTAGAGCAGGGCACAACGCGTGCCATCTTCGCCGCACCGCGCGAGGCCTATACCCAGATGCTGCTGGCGACCGAGCCGCGGGGCCGGCCTGCGCCCGTACCACCCGATGCCGCCACCATCCTGCAGGCCGAGGATGTAAAGGTGCATTTCCCGATCCGTCGCGGCCTGTTGCGGCGGACCGTGGGGTTCGTGAAGGCGGTCGATGGTGTTAGCCTGACGATCCGTGAGGGCGAGACAGTCGGTCTCGTCGGCGAATCGGGCAGCGGCAAGACTACGCTCGGCCTGGCGCTGATCCGGCTGGAGACGGCGAGCGGGCGGATCGACTTCGAGGGACGGGACATCCAGCCCCTTAGCCGCGCGGCGTTGCGGCCGCTGCGAAGCCGCATGCAGATCGTCTTTCAGGACCCCTTCGGTGCCCTCTCACCACGCCTTTCGGCCGGGGAGATCGTCGGCGAGGGGCTGGATGTGCATCAACCACGATTGCCGCCAGCCGCGCGGGTGGCGGCGGTGGCGGCAGCCCTGACCGAGGTGGGTCTCGATCCCGCGATGATCGAGCGATACCCGCATGAGTTCAGCGGTGGGCAACGCCAACGCCTGGCGATCGCCCGCGCCCTGGTGCTGAAGCCACGCCTGCTCGTGCTTGATGAACCGACCAGCGCGCTCGATGTCTCGGTGCAAGCGCAGGTGGTGGAGCTGCTGCGAACGCTGCAACAACGGCATCGGCTGGCCTACCTGTTCATCAGCCACGATCTGCGGGTCGTCCGCGCGCTCTCGCACCGGATCATCGTCCTGAAGGATGGGCAGGTGGTGGAGGCGGGGGAGGCGGAGACGCTGACTGCGGCGCCGGCCCAGCCCTATACCCGCAGCCTGATGGCAGCGGCTTTCGATCTGCGGAGCCTGGCGGAGGGGCCATGACGGAGTTGGAGCGGCTGCGCGAATTACTGGATGCGAGCCAGGTGAAGCTCGGCGTGCATATCCGCCGGATGAACAGCTCGGGCAGCCCGGTCTATCGGGCGGCGGAGAACCTGGTGCCGGCGGTTGCCATCCTGGTGGTCTCGCTCGGGGCAACTGCCCTGCTGCATTTCTATCTGGGCGCAGCGGTGCTGGCAGTTGGCTGCTGGTGGTGGCTTACACGGTACATGCCCAAGGTGCGCGACGCGGTGTTCGATCGTACAGCGGCGCTGGTCCTGACCAGCGAGCGGGACTTCGATTTCTGGTGGGCGTCCGGGGCGCTCAGCCTCTATGCGAAATCTGGCGAAGGGCAGGAAGTGGCGGCCACGCGTCGGACAGATTGGCGGCAATGGGTGCGGGACCTGCCGGCCGATCTGACAACCTTGCCGACGGGCGCACAGGATACTGGGTCTGTCTGAAACGTAGTGTGCTGCCGCCCGGCCCATATCGGCCGGACGGACAGCGTTGTGAAGATCGGCTCAGCCGGCCTTGCGCGCGGCCTCGCCCGCTTCGCCTTCAGCCGGGACGGCTGCTTCGGCTTCAGCCATGATCTGGCGCATGTCGCGCAGGAAAGCGGTCCCCTTCAGGGTGCGCTGCACGATGACACTGCGGCGATCCATGGGGTCCACTTTACGGCGGGCGAGGTCAAGTTCACCCAGCCGGTCGAGTGCGCGGGTGATCGCCGGCTTAGAAACGTTCAGTTCGGCTGCCAAGCCGCGCACGGTGTGCGGCCCATCCGTCAGATAGACGGTCAGAAAAACCCCAAGCTGGCGGGCGGAAAGATCCGGCCCGTCGCGCCGAACAAGCGAGACCACGGTGTCGCGCAATATGCCGACCAGCTGATCGGGGTTGGTGTGTACGGTCATTTCTTCGTCCTTCGTCCCTCATCCCCTTCGGGTTTCGTTCCTATCCCGCGTCGGAGAAGCTCGTTCCTCGATGGGCCCCACGTCATTCGACCCGTATTGACCACGAGGGATATGGCCACTCCACCAACGCCAGACTATGAATTCGCGTGCCTGTCCCGAAATCGTTACCTCATCGCCGCCGATCCGGGTGGATAGAGGGAGAGGATCGTCGCGGCCAAGGCCCGCAAACTCTGGGCTTCGCCTCCCTCAGGCCTGCCGGGACGATGAGCATCGTTCCAAGCATAGACATCAAGATGCATCCACGGGATAGCAGAAGGGACGAAACGGCGCAAGAACAATGCCGCGATTACAGAGCCTGCGAAGGGTTTTGTGGAAACGTTGTTAATCTGGGCTATCGAACTATCGAGCCAAGTTTCGTAATCGGCATGGAGTGGCAGTTGCCAGAGCGGGTCGTCCTGCTCTCGGCCAGTGGCCAGCAGCCGCGCCGCCATGGCATCATCCGAGGCAAAGAGCGCTGGCAGATCCGGGCCGAGGGCGACCCGAGCCGCGCCGGTCAAGGTTGCCGCATCAATGATCAAATCCGGCTGCCGCTCCGCGGCGAAGGTCAGCAAATCCGCCAGAACGAGCCTGCCTTCGGCGTCCGTGTTCCCGATTTCGACGCTGATCCCGGCGCGGGTCGCCAGGACATCAAGCGGGCGGAAAGCATCCCCGCCCACCGCATTCTCCACCGCGCCAACCAGCAGGAGCAGCCGCACCGGGGCCTGCCTGCGCAACAATAATTCGGCCAGGCCGATCAGAATGGCCGCACCGCCCATGTCCTTCTTCATGCGCAGCATGGCCGCCGAAGGCTTGAGATCGAGACCGCCCGTGTCGAAGCAAACCCCCTTGCCGCACAGCGCGATCAGCGGCGCCGGCTTGGCGCCCGGCGGCTGCGGCGGCGCCCATTCCAGCATGGCGATCCGCGGTGGCCGGACGCTAGCACGCCCGACCGCCGCGACGGCGGGAAAGCCCTCCGTCAGAGCCTCGCCACTGATCTCCGTGAAACGTGCGCCATATCGCGCCGCAAGGGCGCTGACCGCCGCCGACAATTCGGCCGGCCCCATCACATTGGCCGGTGCATTGATCAGATCTCGCGCCAGATAGATCGCGGCGGCCGCATCCAGCGCCGCCTCGCTGCCGGGCGGCGGGACCAGCTTGGCCGGCGCACGCCCCGGTGGCTTGAAGGCGCTGTAGCGATAGGCGCCGAGCGCCCAGCCGAGCGCCCCACGCGCCGCCAGGTCCGGATCTGTCAGCTGCCAGACACTATTGGCCGGCAGCAGCTGGGGCAACGCGCCGAAGGACCAGGGTGTCGACGGCTTCTCACCGAGGCCGAGAACAGCACCCGCCAGCCCCGCATCGGCCGGGAGAAGCTGCACTTCCTGCGGCTTCGCCGAAAAACCCGAGGCATCGAGGAAAGCCGCGGCAGCCGGCGTGAGTCGGGCCCGCAGCGCGGGCAGCGCCGCCGGGCCAACCGCATATAACGGCAGCGCGGGCACATTCGGCGGCGCGAAGCATGGCAGCATAAGCGAACGACTCCGAGCATGGGATGATGGATTCGAATCATCAGAGCGGTCGCCGCCGGTGTCCACCCCAAGGCCACGGGAGGCTGCTCTAGGGGTGAATCGGCCCACCAAATCAATGGCTAGTGGTGCGTGCCAGACGGTACCATCCGTCTGGCACGCACCACTAGGTGACCCGCAGGAGCCAGTCGGTCACGGCGCGGATCGACGTCATCGCCAGGGTCCCCGGCGGCGCGAGGCGGCGCTCGGCCGGATCGTCGGAGACGAGAATCAGCGTACCAACCCCCGCCCGACGCCCGGCCTCGGCGTCACTCGCCTTATCGCCGACGATGACGCTAGCCGGCAGGTCTAGCGTGAGTGCCGCAGCCGCATCGCGCAGCATCCCGGGGCCGGGCTTCCGCCGATCGGTCACCCGCCGGTAGGGACCGATGCCGGCGGTGGGATGCTCGGGGCAGAACTCGACCCGTGCAATCGGTGCGCCGCGGGCGGCGAATTCGCCCGTCACCCAGCGCATCAGATGGTGGAAGTCGTCTTCCGTATAGAGTCCACGGCCGATGCCTGATTGATTGGTCGCGATGACCAGCAGGAAGCCAGCGCGACCGGCGCAGGCCGCAAGATCGAAGATGCCGTCCATGAAGACGAAATCCTCGCGCCGATGGGTATAGCCGGAATCGTGATTGATGATGCCGTCGCGGTCCAGAAACAGCGCCTTACTAGGCAATCCCCTCGATGCATCACGCATATACGGCACCTTCTGCGAGCGCGCCCAGCGCCTCCGCAACCAGGCGTTTCACCCGCTGCAGAAATGCGGCAACCCGCGCCGCGGCATAGAAATGGCCGACGGGGACGCGTTGTTCCTGCGCCGCCGTCAGTTCTTGAACGCAGGGGTCGGGCAGGCGGTGCACGGCCGCCGGATAGCGCTTGAGCAGATCCAGCAGCTGCGAGCGTTCGAGCCGCCAGCGATTGGCATCGGTCAGGAGCACGGCAACGAAGGGGTGGGCAGCGCGGTTGGTGAAACCCAGCACGTTCCCCGGGCAGCGGAAGCCGGCCATCTGCCGTTTGCCGCCCGCTAACAGGCGGGCCGGCTTCTCCATGCCACCCATGATCGTGCCGACTCGCCCGGCACGGCCGCCTTCGCGGCGTGGCATGTTGCGCGCCGGGAGCATAAGCCGTCGCACCGCGGTCGCCACATCCTTCAGCGCCGCCGCGTCGCGTGGCTTGCCAATTCCTGTCACCCGGCTGCCGCACCCTTCACAGGCTGCGACCCGTGCCATGGGCGGGGTGCTGCGCAGAGTATCAAACGGGTTCACAGCACTCTCCCGGTTATCGGGTCAGAATAGTTGAGGATGCGCGAGCTTATCAAGTTGCGCGGGCATGCGTGGCATGGCTCCTCGCGGTTACCTGCACCAGGAGCGACGCCCTATCACGCGGCAACGCGCGAACAGCGTGCCGGTGAGTAGAACGTCGTCCTGCTGCAGTGTTGATCGATGTGCTTCAGCCGGCGCTGATGTTCAAGCCAGCCGCGCCGATCGTCACCGTTCCCGCAGCGGTGACGGCAACCGAACTGGTAAGCGCTGACCAGGTCAGCGGGTTGCCGCCGCTTGCCGCATCGAACAGCCCGCAATGCGTCAAGGTCCCGGGCGCCGCGGCGAAGGTGAACGTGACGGCATCAGTGTTCTGCTGCGCGCCGCTACCGCTGAAGGTCACCCGCTGACGGGCATAGCCGGTGCCGATGGGCTCGCCGGTCAGGCCGCCGGTATCGCTGCCGCCGGTCCCGAGGCCGAGAAAGACCTGGCTCGGCACGGCCGGCAGCCGGCCGCACAAGGCGCGGCCGAGGAGATTCTTCGCGTAATCGGTCAGATCGGGCATGGGCTTTCCTTTCTGCTTGGAGTGCTGCGTCAGACAATGCTCAGGCCAAGCCCGTAGGCGGCATTGAGCCCCTGCAGGATGGCGCTGCGCTCGCTGCCGCTGACGATGCGGCCTTTGACGACCGCGAGCTCGGCGATCTGGCCGCCGAAGTACCTGCTCTCCGCCGCGGCGTTCCAGGCGCAGCCGATCCGACCGACAGAGAGGGCGTTGTTGCCGACAGCGGCCGGTTGATTGACGACCGTTCCCGCCAGCGTTTGGTTGACATAAGTCGTCACGGCGCCGCTGGCAGGATCGAAGGTGCCTTCGACCAGGTACCATTGATTGGTCACGGGCGTATTAGCGACCGATGTGTAGGCATTGCCCTCGACGAAGTTGAAATGCTGGCTCGTCGAGGCATAGAAGCCGATCCGCGGCGTCACGTCAGACTGCCCGAGCGAGACTGGCGCCACCCAGCCGCCGCTCGGTACCGCCGCGGTCAATCGGGCGACCATGAACCAATGGGCGGCGATGGCGGTGCCGGACAGATCCGCCGCGAGCCCATTGATCATCAGCGCCTGGCTGGCGCCATTGAAGGCAAGCACCTGCTGGCCATTTGGCGTGCCCGCCACGAGTGTCGGCTGGGCACCACTGGCGCGGGTCGCGTGGAAGCCGTTGCCCGAGAGGTCATTGACCTGCGAGACGCTGCCACCGCTGGAGGCCACGCTGCTGATGAGGCTGGGGCGATACCACGCCCGCAATCCAGCGGTGGTGGCGAAGACGCCGCCGCTGGTGCCCGCAGCCGCGACCACGAAGCTCGGCGTTTCCGCAAGCAAAGCCCCGCCGCTCGCGCCGTAGAGCCGCGCGGTATAGGTCCCTGCGGCAAGCGGTGTCAGCACCAGGCTGCCACTGGTGCCGCTGACCCCGCTCCCCGCCTCGTCCACACCGCCGGTTCTCAGCGCCACGAAGCCGCTGGTGCCGCCGGTCAGGCCAAAGCTGAAGCTGGCGCCGACACCTTGGGTCGCGGCGCTGCCGGAGAGGCTGCCACCGCTCGCCGGGCCGGCGGCAAGCGCGGCGGCGGCAGTGACCGGCGCGGATAGCATCTGCAGCGGCCGGCCGGTAGCGAGGCCGTCGCCATCGAGGTTGTTGTCGTAGATCCCCCCGGCCAGCGCCGCCGCGCTGTCGAGCGGGTAGCGGTAATGAATGTCCAGCGCCTGGGCATCGCCGGGTGGATTGGCGATGGTCAGCAGGATACGGCCTGGCTGGGTCAGGTCGCAGGCGGTCACCACGTATTCGGTCGCCGTCCCCCCGGCATTGAAGACCCGGAACTGGGAGGCCGCCGTCCCGCTCGATTGCCAGGCGGTCGCCCCCGCCTGCTGGCTGACATTCACCACCAGGCTCGCGCTGGCGCCACTCGCGCGTTGCTGCGCGCCGGTCATCGCCGGGCCTAGCGCCGGCTTGGCGAGCAGGCCAAGCTGTTTGCCGACCGCCCGGTAGAAATGCCGCGCCAAGGTTACCGCGCCGCTCGCCTGGCTGGGGTGCACCCCATCGGTCAAAGCGAGGTCGAGCGCTGTCACGTGCACGGTCGTCGTCGGATTGGCTGCGGCATAGGCCAGCTGCGCCGCCCGGATCGCCTGGATATTCGCCGGGATGGTGTAGGTGGCATTGGCGCTGCCCGACCCGATGCTTGGGATCGCCATGATGGCGCGGACGAAGCTGCGGCCATTGAACGTGGTGGTGAAATCGGCAAGCAGCGCGGTGAGTGCATTCTGGTAGCTGGCCTGGGAGACAAAATTCGCGGCTGAGCTGTCGTCGTGACCCTGGATCCAGATCAGCGCCCCGATCTTGTTGCCGGCGCCATTGGCCACGTAGCTCTTGAAGATGCTGTTCAGGCTCTGGCCGGTCGCCCATTGGGCGATCGCAGTGGCGCCGACGCCCAGCCCGACCAGCGCCTGGGCGACGCCGGCAGCGGCAACCATCCGGTTCAGGTATTCCACCGCGAAGGCCGAGCCGTAGAAACCGCCGGAGGCAAGAGTGCCCCAGGCGACCGTCGGATTGAGCAAGCCAGAGCCGGCCGTCGCCGCGACATTGCCGTACATCGCCGTCGCGGCATGCGGTGTCAGGCCCGCCGGCAGCACATTGGCCCCGCCCCAGTTCGTCAGCCCCGCATCGGAGAGGGCGAGCGCGGCAAGGGATTGGCCGGCTAGCGCGGTCACGTCGCCGACCGCAATCGCGCTGGCACCGGTGACGATGCTCGCATCGAAGCCATTGGCGCGGAGCTGAATCTTCTGCCAGGCGGTTCCCGCCGGCAGGCTCAACGTCAGGGCCTGGGTGCCGGCAGCAAGGTTGGACCCGGCGCTCATCCAGTTCATCAGCGCCGTACCGGTCCCGGCATCGACGCTGCGGTATTCCAGCGACGTCACCGGCAGGCTCAGGCTCGCCGTGACCGCGACAGCGCCGGCGCCCTTATTGGCAATGCTGCCGGCCGGCCCGCCGGTGGTCGTATCGCGCTGATAGATCCGGGTGGCGGGCGGCGCAGCCAGGATCGGCGCCGAGAGATAACTGCCGATCAGGCTGGCGAAACTGGCGAAGGTCATGGTGGCATCGGCGCCGCCGATGCTCATCCCGACCCGATCACTGGCGCTGGCGCTGCCCTGGGTCGGCAGGCCGCTGATACTGCTGCCGCCACCAGACCCGCTAACGGTCACATTGAGCGTGCCATCGGCGGCAACCGAGACACCGCTGCCCGGCTTGATACCGCCCAAACTGGCGGGGCCGGCCACCGGCACCGTCGAGAGGTAGCCTTGCGCCGCCACCCAACCGGTTGTCGCCAGTTCCCGGCCATTGCTGGAGGGCGCCGGATCGTAGGCCAGGCTGACAGTGCCGCCGCCGCTGCGCCCCAGATAAAGGGTCGCGTTCGTATTGCCCGCCCCCTGCGGCCGGGCGGTGAGGCCGGCAAAGCCGACCCCGCTATCAATCGCCGCGTAAGCGGTCGCATTGGCCGGCCCCGCGACGCGCAGCTGATAGGCGCTGTAGCTTCCATTGGTGAAATCATGGCCCGCCGCACCTTGGGCATCGAACGCCAAGGCGACAGCCGGATCCTTGCCACGGGCGCGGATCGTCGCATTGCCCGACCCGGCCGCGCCGCCCACGACCTCAACGCGATTGAGGGCGCCGGACGGATTGCGGATCGCGCGCAAGGCCTCAGACCCACCAAGACCCCCCAGTGAAACCCGCCCGTCGAAGCTGTTGCAGTCGCCGGAGCCGGCATGCGCCTCGAACAGGTATTGCGGCTGATAGGGTCCCGTGTAGCCGACCGAGATATTGACCGGGTAGCAGGACGCCTGGGTGGCGCCAGCGCCATCCTGGGCGCCGAAGGAGCCGATGGTATAGGCGCCCGTCGCCTGCGCGGCGAAGGTCAGGTTGCTCTCATAGGCGCCGAGTTTCGCCTGCAGGCGAAAAGTGCTGATCTGGTGATTGATATTGCCGCGACCGAGGAAGCTGGCATTGATCTGGTTGCCGGCGCTGCTGACCAAAGTGAGGCTCGTCGGGCTGTTCACCGCGGCGACGCGGTACGTGGTGCCGCCGATCGTGATCTGCTGCACGAAGGCGAATTTCTGCCCACTGCGCCAGGTCACGGCAGTCCCCGCGACATCGCAGGTGCCGACGAAACTGGTATCAATGACGTAGAAGTCGCTGTTGCCGGCGCTGGCCAGCGCCGCGCCGGGGGCCGGACCGTCTACCAGAGCAAGCGGCGTGGCCGCGAGGGTCGCGGCGGCCAGCGTCACCACCTGCCCCGCCACGCCGCTGACCAGAAAATAAGTGTTCGCGCAGTAGAACAGCCGGCCGATCCAGTCGGCGCGCGGCGTGGTGCCGTTCAGCACCGTCACCGCGCTCGCGCCCGCGGCCCAGCTGCAGCGGCCCTGGGCCTGGGCACCATAAAGGCTTAGCTCGATGGGATTCTCGTTGATGCCGGATTGCAGGATGGTCCAGTTGGCGTGGCCATCCTTCTTGAACATCGAACAAAAGGGATCGGTCGGATCGGCACCACCGATCTGCAACCCGGTTGCGTCGATGTTGCCCTGGTTGGTGCCGATGCGGAGCGTCTTGGCGATGCTGACCCCGCTCGCCGAGGCCCGCAGCGCTTCGGTGCCGGCTGCGGCCAGGGCGAGGGTGCCGGCGCCCGGGGAAAAGACGCCGGTATCGCTGGCGCCGACCTGAAGCCCGGGCTTCGCTGCCGAACCACCCGGTGCGCCGGTGGCGAGGACGGCATTGGTCCCGGGCGTCGCCAGCGGGCCACCATTGCCGGCTTCCAGCAGCGGCGGGGCGCCGAGATAGACCTCGTTCGGTGCCGCGCTGCCCGAATCGGCGATCGCCAGGGCCGCGGCACCGGTGTTGCGCGTATTGTAGCGCGCACAGCGCAGTGAGAAGAGATCGAGGCGATTGCCCGTGCCGGTGATCGCGACCGCACTATCCTCGGCCGCGTCGATGCGAAGATTGCCGATCTGCAGCCGGTTATTGCTGCCGCTGATCCGCAGCCCGCTGCCGCCGGGCATCGGTTGGCCCGAACCGCCATAGGCTTCGGCCTGGTGGGCGAGGCTGGCGATCTGGCCGGTGACGCCATCGGCTTCCACCAACAGGCCGTATTGGGTGTTTGCCGCCTGCAACTGGCCGATCTGGACCTTCGTCGCGGTCCCGGTGCTGGTGACAGAGGCGCCAAGGCGCAGCGCGCTGCGGTAGCCCTGGACAAATGTCTGATCGAGGAAGGCGCCGTCACAACGACGCAGCAGCACCGCATCAGCATTGGCCTGCTGCCAGGCAAGCACGGCGGCATCGGCGGACCAGATCGGCCAGAAATGAACGCCGGTCAGGCGCGGCAGATCGGGGCTGCTATCGATCTCAATGCCGCGGATCAGCACCTGCCCGCGCAGGCGCCGGACATCCAGGCGGCCTGAATTATTCGCGTAGATGCCGGTGCTGACGCCGGCCAGGAAAATGTTGTCGAACTCCACACCGCCCAGGCAGTCCAGCACCTTGAAGACCGGATTATACGGGGCGGGCGACCAGCCCGGCGCGATCGCCGGCTGGGCCTGCTGCACGCCAAGGTCGCGCACCCCGCTGCCCCGCGTGGCGAGGCCGCTGAAGGTGAAGGGAACAAACTCCTGGGCATCGATCTTGAGCCAGGTGCCTTGGCCGCCCCCTTTGCCTTCGGTGTAGCCCATGCCCTGCAGCCGGATCGCGGCATCGGCGATGGCGACGGCGGAGGCGATGCGATAGACCCGCGCGCCGAATTGAAGCGTACCGCCACCCTTGGCTTTCAAATCCGTGATGGCGGCCTGAATCGCTGGCGCATCATCCGCGACGCCATCGCCGACCGCGCCGTAGTCGCGCACATGCGCGCCACGATCGACCAGGACGGCACTTCGCAACTGCGCAACCGTCGCACGGCGGGTCTCTAGGGCTGCGCTGCCGCTGGTCTGCACGAGCGGGGTGAGATCGCTGTCGCTTGGGGCGACCGCGGCCGGCAGTTCGCTAATCCTTGCATCGGGCATTGGCGATTGATCCCGTTAGGCGGCTGCTGCGACGCGCGCAGTCCGCGGGTTGGCTGAGGGGTGGGGGGGGGGGGGAGGTCACGCGGCACGAGGCCGGCGGCGGCCAAGCACCGCCCGCCCCCGCGCGGCAGCGGGGGAAGG
>CAITYE010000107.1 GCA_903896535.1 uncultured Paracraurococcus sp. | reverse complement strand
CAAGGCCCTGTAAGCGAACGCCTGGCGGCCCGCGCCACTCTTACTAGAGATTGCTGGCCAGGCCTGATGCTCTCGCCATCGGCATAGCGCGCCCCGTTCCCACTACCCGGTGATGGCATAGGCCGGGCGGCGCGGATCGGCGCCGGCGGCCAGCAGCCCCTTAGCCGGATCGCTCAACACCACTTCCACCGACCCCGCCAGCCAAGGGCGCTCCGGCCAGTCCCGGATCTCATGCCCCTTGGCCGCCAGCGCGTCCCGTGTCGCCTGCGGCACTGCCCCTTCCACGGCCAGCCGGCCGGGGGAAAGTCAAAAGGCGCGAAGCTGGAGGGGAGGGAATAGCTGGGCCCTCACCGCCCAGGCCACCGCCAAGGCGATGATCGCCTGCGGCGCGCGGGGGGCGATGGTGAACCTCTCCTCCCGCTCGGTCCGCGGCACGCCGGTGGGGGTGCATTACAGCGCGACCAGGGCGGGGATCATCGGGCTGATCCGGTCCATGGCGCTGACGCTGGCTCAACACGGCATCCGCGTGAACGCGATAGCACCGGGCACCACCGATCCGGCGCAGCCCCGTTACGGCAATACGGAAGACGAGCTGCAGGCCTTCAGTCGGGCCCTGCCGCTGGGCCGGCTGGGTCGGGCCGGCCGGAGGCGATCGCCGACCTCGCAGTCTACCTCGCCTCGCCAGCCGGGGAATGGGCAACGGGGCAGGTCTGGCACATCAATGGCGGGGGGGAATCCAGGCTGACCGCCCGGCGGTTCAGGGCGCGGCGGCCCCGGGCCCCTCGCCCAGCCGCCGCACGCCGGGCCCCAGGATCAGCACCGCCAGCGTATCGATCGCCAGCAGCAGCAGCAGCGGCAGAATCTCGAAAATATTGCGCAACTCCCCCGGATAGCAGCCCAGCAGGAAGAAGCCGCCCCAGGCCGGGATCATCACCGCCATGCGCCGCAGCACGCGCGGCTTGGCGGCAACGTCATGGAACACCAGCACCCCGGCGACGCAGATCAAAAGCAGCGCGCTGAGGTCGATCTTATCCGCCAGGAAGCGCAATTGCCCGCCGAGATAGCTCTCGAAGGCGCCGCCTGGATTGGCCCGGAAGCTGCGCGTTACGGCGATGTAGATGGCCAGGAAAATCGCCGTCTGCGCCGCCACCCAGCCAGCCACCCGGCGCCAGGGCAGGCGGCCCAGCCAGGTCCAGGCGAAGCCGCCGACATACATCGCCAGCGTCTCCTTGGTGAGCAGCGCAAGGGGCAGCAGCAGGGTGAAGGCCAGCGGCCGGCCGGCCAGCATGGCGAGCATCAGCGCCGCGCCGCCCGCCAGCACGGCGAAATCATACAGATGCGACACCCGCAGCAGGATGATGGCATTGGTCAGCAGATAGGCCGCCGGCACCGCCGCCAGCGCCAGCCAGGGCAGGCGGAACATCACCCAGACGCAGGCGCCCATCAGCATCAGATAAGCGAAGCAGGCCGCGCCGCCGGCCAGCAGATAGGCGATCACGCTGTCGCAGGACGCCCGCGGCGTCGCCGTCGCCAGCGGGCAGAACTTGGCCATCTGCGCCCGCACCGGCGCCGGCAGCAGGCCGGGGCGGACGATTCCCGCTTCCAGGACGCGCACCAGCCCGGGCATCAGCACACGATGCATGAAGGGCCGATCGGCCGTGCCGTCCAGATAGCGGGCCAGGCTGACGCGGTTCTCAACCAGCACCCAGGTCTCGGTCACCTGATTGGTCACCGCTTTGCCGGCCAGCCCCAGCCCCATCACCACGGCCAGCACCAGACACAGCGCGCGGCAGGGGCCGGAATTCCACAGCCAGCCGGGCAGCCCGGCGAAGGGATCATCCGGGGCGAACCGCGCGACAGGGCCAGCGCCGTGCTCCCTGACGCCGGAGGGACCTGATGTCATAAGTCTGTCCCGCCACAGCGTCTGTTATGGGGATGTGCCGCACCTTTCTTAGGTCGCGCGGTCGGCGGAGGTGAAGCGGTTTCGCGCCGGCCGAAGCCGCGCCCCGGTCCCACTACCCCACGATGGCATAGGCCGGGCGGCGCGGATCGGCGCCCGCGGCCAACAGGCCCTTGGCAGGCTGGCTCAACACCACCTCCACCGTCCCCGCCAGCCAGGTGCGCTCCGGCCAGTCGCGGATCTCATGCCCCTTGGCTGCCAACGCGTCCCGCGTTGCCTGCGGCACCGCCCCTTCCACGGCCAGCCGGCCGGGGAAGAAGTCAAAGGGCGCGAAGCTGGAGGGGAAGGAATAGCTGGCGACGCGCGGCGCCTCGATCGCCTCCTGCACCTCCATGCCGAATTGGTGGATGTTCAGCAGGACCTGCAGCATAGCCTGAATCTGCACATCCCCGCCCGGTGTGCCGAAGGGCATGACGCCGCCCTCCGCCGTCACCAGCATCGCCGGATTTGGCGTCAGCCGCGGCCGTTTGCCGGGCGCGACCCCGGCCGGATGCGAGGGGTCAGGCCGGCTCTGGCTGCCGCGGTTGGAGGGGATGATGCCCAAGCCGGGCACGACCGGCGAGCTCCAGGAGCCATCCGAAGGCGTGGCGCTGAAGGCATTGCCCTGCGCGTCCACGACCGCGCAGTAGCTGGTATCGGCCTCCACCAACGGCGTCGCGCGGGGCGCCGGGTCGTTCTGTCCGACACCTGGGCCAAACAGCGGCCCCGGCATCCCCGGCAGCGCCCGGTCGGGCGAGATTTCCGCCAAGCGCGCGCCGAGATGCGCCTCTGAGAAGAGCCGCGCCAGCGGCACTTCGGACATCGCAGGATCGGTGAAGTGGTATTCGCGGTCGGCCATCGCCGCCTTGATGCTCTCGACGAACAGATGCAGGTACTCGGGGCTGTTGTGGCGCAGCGCACCAATGCCGCCCTTTTCCATTAGCAGCAGTGCCTCGATCAGCGCCGGCCCCTGGCACCAGGGGCCGCAGGTCAGCACCTCATGTCCGCGCCAAGTGGCGCGCACCGCTGGCTCGATCCGGCTGCGATAGGCGCCAAGATCCGTCATGGTCAGGTAGCCGCCCTCCCGCGCCATGAAGGCGGCGATCTCCCTGGCGATATCGCCCTTGTAGAAGGCGGCATGGGCGGCCCTGAGACCGGCCAGCCGGCCCTGCCCGGCCACCTTTTTCTCCTCATCGGCCATGTATTGCAGGGTGCGGGCCAGATCGGCCTGGACGAAGCGTTCGCCGGCCTGTGGCTGGCGGCCACCCGGCAGGAAGATCGCCGCATTGCCCGGCCAGCGGGCGTATTCGTCCACATGGTCGCGGATGTTGTCGGCAAGCAGCGGATAAACCGCGAAGCCGTCCCTGGCATAGCGGATGGCGTAGAGCGCGACATCGGCAAACCTCATGGTGCCGTGGCGTTCCAGGGCGGTGATCCAGGCATCGGGGGCGGCCGGCACCACGGTCCGCAGCACGCCGGCGGGGATGCGGCCGCCATGCGCGCGCATGAAGAGATCGGCGGGCATCGATTGCGGCCAGGGACCCAGGCCGGCGATGGTCTCCACCGTTCCATCCGCCTTACGGATCAGGATCGGCGCGACACCCGCGACATTGACCAGATCCGGCAGCAGTACGCCGAGCGCCATGCCCGCGGCACACCCGGCATCGATCGCGTTCCCCCCGGCCTCCAGCACCGCAAAGCCGGCGGCCGCGGCGAGGTAGTGCCCGGCGGATACCGCATGGCGGGCGCCGTAGAGCGTTGGGCGGGTGGCGTACATCGGCATCTCCCAGGATGATGGGACACAGTCTCCACCCGATCCGTCGCCCCCGGCAACTAAGGAAAGCAGCATGCCCGACCCTGTCCTGATCGCCCGCGACCAGCGCGGCGTTGCCAACGTCACCCTGAACCGCCCCGAACTGGGCAATGCCTATAACGCCGCCCTGCTGGAGGCGCTGATCGCGGGGCTGGAGGGGCTCGCCAAGGAACCCGGGCTGCGCGCCCTGGTGTTGCGCGGGGCGGGCCGGCATTTCGCTGCCGGCGCCGATATCAGCTGGTTGGCTGAGGTCGCCGAATACCCGCCCGGACCCGCCTTCGAGGCCTCTTTGGCCACCACCCGCGCGATGCAATTGCTGAACGAATTTCCCCATCCGACCCTCGCCCTGGTGCAGGGGGCCTGCTTTGGCGGCGGCGCCGGGCTCGCCTGCTGCGCCGATATTGTACTGGCGAGCGAGGCCGCGGTCTTCGGCATCACGGAAGTCCGCGTCGGCGTCGCACCAACACCGATCTCGCCGCAACTCGCCCAGGCAATCGGGCTGCGGCATGCGCGCCGCTATGCGCTGACCGGGGAACGGTTCGACGCGGCCGAGGCCTTGCGCATCGGCCTGGTCCACGAGGTGGTGCCGGCAGCGGCGCTGGAGGCACGGGCCGAGGCGATGCTCGATGAGGTGCTGGCCGCGGGTCCGGAGGCGCAGACGAT